>CANUCD010000017.1 GCA_947856335.1 uncultured Bacilli bacterium
TGTTGTACAAGCATTAAAATTATCGGTATACCAAGGATATTCATCCCCTTCTAAAATATATCCTGTATAAGTAGACATAATTGTCATTCCATGTGTATCACTAGACCCAGCATAATCAACTAAATCATTATCTACAAATTCTAAATTTTCATTTAAAATAAACAGCTTATCTTCTTCGCCAGTTCCATCAGAATATATATTTGTATGAATAAGTAAATAACTTTCCCCATCTCTTCCAGATATAAACGAAAAATTATTTTCATTAAAACTACTAGTAATCATATTAACATCTACAGTAGCTTCATCTTTATACTTCTCATAATAAGCATATAAAGTCGCTCCATTATAATCTCCTAATAAAGACAATTCTTTTAAATCTTCTTGATTTCGATATAAAAATTCTACTTCAAAAACTCTTTCTTTATTATTGATAACAATATTATATACTTGTACAAAAGATTCATCAATTTTCTTAGTTTCAACTAATTTAATGCTATTTTCTTTAGCAACTTCTAATACCGTATCATTTAATTCAATATTTTCTTTTTTTTCTTCTTCTCTTTTTTTACTAAAATCATGTGTAGAAGCATAAAAAATACCAAAAGCAATAACCCCTAATGATAATAAAATAAGTAAAATAATCAATACTTTCTTCATACTACAACCTCTCTTTAATTTAATCACAAACACTATTAGATTGCAATACCAATATTTAACACTTTACAAAAAAAGAATACCTAAGTACTCTTTAATAACCATAAAAACTAGGACCATATCCTCCATAAGAATAATAAGAATATGAAGCAGGATATAATGGTCTTGGTGGTCCATATAAAGGTCTTGGTGGTGCAGCATTGATAATTGGTCTTGGTCTAGTAAGTCCTACTGCAGCTCCTCCAACAAGAGCCCCAGTTAGAAAAGGAAAAATAAATCTTTCATCCTTCTGTTCATAAGGGCTCATTTTATAAATTCCATTTTTCATAAAAACCCACTCTTTCTAACGTATTATATGTAAGTATTAAAAAATAAGCTATATAATAGCCTATTTACTTAATAAAACCTAAATAATAATTCTTTTTCCCTCTTTTAATAACCATAACTTTACCATCAATCATATCTTTATTATCAATCATATAATCTAAATCAGTTATTTTTTTATTATTGATACTTATAGCACCTGCAACAATAAATTCTCTTGCTTCTCTTTTACTGTTAACAATTTTACTATCAACAAGCATATCAACAATATTTTTATCTAATGATACATCAACACTTGGTACTCCTTTTAAAGATGTAATAACCTCATCACTAGAAAGCTTAGTAATATCTTCACTAAATAATGCTTCACTAATACGTAGAGCTTTTTCATATTCTTCATGACCATGTAAAAAACTAATTACTTCTTCAGCTAATTTCTTATGAGCAACTCTAAGCTCTGGTTTTTCATGATGAATTTTCTCTATTTCTTCTATTTCTTCACGAGATAAAAAGGTGAGTTTCTTTAAATAATCAATAACCATTTCATCTTCTGTATTGATAAAAAATTGATACATCTCATAACTACTAGTTTTATGAATATCAAGCCATATCGCATTACCCTCACTCTTACCAAACTTTGTACCATCTTTTTTAGTAATTAAAGGCATTGTAAAACCATAAGCTTCTTTACCAGTTTTCTTACGTATTAAATCAATACCTGCTGTAATATTACCCCATTGATCTTGTCCTGCAACCTGCATTGTTACACCCTTATTTTCATAAAGCCATAAAAAATCTAGTGATTGCATAATCATATAACTAAATTCTGTATAAGTAATACCTGCATCAAGTCTTCTTTTAATAATATCTTTATCAAGCATATAATTGATACTAAAATATTTCCCATAATCTCTTAAATAATCAATAAAGTTAATATCTTTACTCCAATCCCAGTTATTAACTACTTCAAAACCAAATATTTTCTTAACTTGATTAGTTAAAGCTTCTACATTTTTAGCTACTGCTTCCTTAGTAATCATAGCTCTTTCTGCTGTTGGTTTAGGATCTCCTATTTGTCCTGTTGCTCCACCAATTAGTAATATAGGATGATGTCCTGCTTTTTTAAGTCGACTTGCCATTAAAAATGAAGAAAAATGTCCTATATGTAATGAATCTCCAGTAGGATCAGTACCAATATAAAAAGTAACTCCTCCATTATTAAGTAATTCTTCAATTTTAGGACTAGATATATCTTTTAATAAACCACGCCATTTTAAATCTTCATATAAATTCATTTATTTTCCCTCCACAAAGTTACCGTCTTTCATTATAATTGATTTACTTTTATTTTGCAAGAGGGCTTCTACTTCTAAATCACTAGTACCAATAAAAAAATCAACGTGCATACAAGAATAATTAAGTCCCATCTTTTCTAATTCCTCTTTAGTTTTAACTAAACCATCTTTAATACACTCACTAAATGATTGCCCAATTGCTAAATGAGAGCTTGCATTCTCATCATATAAAGTATTTTTAAATAAAATATTTTTCATTGAAATAGGACTACTATAATCAACTAAAGCTACTTCTCCAAGATATTTAGCTCCATCATCAACCTCAATAATTCCTGCTAAAGCATCATACCCTTTTAAAGCTCCATAATCAGTAATCTTACCATTCTTAAACTTTAACCAAAAATCTTCAATTAAAACACCATTATGTAAAAGTGGTTTAGAAGCATAAACAATTCCCTCAACTCTAAACTTATCAGGAGAGGTAAATACTTCTTCTGAGGGCATATTAACAATATTCCCCTCATCTGCACTAGTAAAAACATAATCTTTAGGAAGTCCAATATTAAGATCTGTTCCAAGAGAATTATGATAATGTAAACAATCAATCTTTAAATCATTCAAATATTGAGCTCTTTTTTTCAAACGATTCATTTTCTCATCCCAAAGAAGAACTGGATTATCTTCTTTAATTAAACAAATATCAAATAAAATATCCCAAAGCTTATCTTCATCTTCTACCCCTAATATATCTTTTGCCCATATTTTATTAGGAACAGCCGAAATATTCCACTTAATAAGTCCTTTTAATTGATATTCTTTATAAGTTTTAATACTTTTCATTTGATAAGCACTAACCTTACTAAGTAATTCTTGATCTACATCTTCTAAATGACCAGGTAAAGGCGAAGATAAACTCAAAAAAGCATATCCCTCTACTGCCATTTTATTATACATTGTTCTATCCATCAAAGGACTCTTTATAATATCTTCATAAGACTTAGTTAAATAAAGATTCTTTTGTTTAAAAGGATCATTGATTAAAGTTTTTATATCAACTATTCCTAACTTTTTAGCTTCTTCTATAACTAAACGAATAAAATCTTCAATAATACTGTAACCAATAATAAATAACTTATCCCCACTCTTTAATCTAAGACAACCCTCAACTAAAAATCTTGCATATTTTCTCTTTAATTCTTCCATAATATACCTTTCTAATATGAAAAGTTCACAAATAAACTTAATCTATTTATGAACTATTTTTATAAATTATTTCCAATATTTATCAACTATTTTATAATCATCATATTTATAATCACGACTAGCTTTATCATGAACACAATCATCTAAATTTGTATATTCTACAGTAAAATAAAATGGTACAAAATAAATACTACTACTAATATTTTTAGCATAATAAGCATTTACATTACGATAATGGTTAATATGAACACTTAAATCTACATACCAATCACTACCTTTATAATAAGCTCTACTAACAGATGGCGAAAAATTAGTTGGTTTAAGCGAATAAGTTTTTAACATAGTACCAGATGTAACAGGAACATTTTTCCCCTTAGAGCCCACCATCACAATTCCTTTATCATAAGAATTTTGATAAGCATTTTGATACATCACATTTGTATCAACATAACCTGCATCAACTACTTTTAAATCTAAAATATTATCTAAATCATAAAACCTAGCTGTCCAAGAATAATCCCAAGTATTTTTACTAGCAGACACATAACTAATTGAATAATATGTTTTATTCTCTACTAAACAATATTCATAATAAAGCTCTTCATCTTTACTCCATTTTGCCTCAAGTGTAATATTACGAGTAATCTTTGTATCAAAATCAAACCTTTTACCATTTAAGTACCAACCTTTAAAAGTATATCCATCTTTAGTTGGTTTTCTTGGTTCACTTGCCCTTTTACCTTCTAATACTCTTTGACTTGCAACACTACTTCCTCCATTAGAATCGAATCTAACAGTATAAGTAGCAAGACAAGAATTATCATCACGCCATTTAGCATAAAGCTTCATATCACTTGTAACAATTTGATTAAAATCATAAGCTTTTGTTAACTCTTTATCAGTATACCACCCAACAAAACGGTAACATTCTTTTACAGGATTTTTAGGACGTGTAACTTTTTCTCCCTCAATTACTTCTTCACTTGCAACTCTACTTCCTCCATTAGATTCAAAATCAACAACATAAACTTCTTTTTTATCATCTATAACCGGTTTTTCTATCTTTTCCCATTTAGCCACTAAAGTAATTTTATCAACAATTGGTGTACTAAAATCAAATTTTGTTCCATTTAAATACCATCCCTTAAAAGTATATCCATAACGATATGTATCAACAAAATTTGCATAATCTCCATGTTTTACAATTTGTGTTCTAACACTTTCTCCTCCATTAGCATTAAAAGTAACAGAATGATACTTAGTAAGACAATCATCTTTACAATTAACATCTCCCTCTAGACAAGAAGAAACATAAGTAATATTTACATTAGTTGTCTTTATAATTTGTGATGGTTCTTTAGTATTAGTAGTAGTTTGACCACTTACATTACTAGAACTTGTACTAGTGCTTGGTTTTTTATTTGTATTTGTTGAACTAATATCACTATTTACTTGATTATCATCTTCATCATTAAGTGTAGAATTACTAGTTTTACTAGTACTATTAGAAATAGGCATAATAATATAATCTGTTTTATTATTACAACTTAAATATACACTCATTTCATATTCATCATCTAACACTTTAGTTGCTTCTATATAACTATTACTTGTATTACAAGAATTTCCCTCTTCATCCACAAAATCAATCACTAAATTTCTTGTAAGCAATTCTTCTAAAGTAATTCGCTTAGATGACCCAACATCTTGTGGTAAACGTTTGCCACTAAAATATTGATATCCAGCATCTTTCATAAGTGCCATATTATGAATATATGTATCCTGAATTAACAAAGCATTATTCTTCTTAGGATACAAAAGACAAATAATAATAACTACTACTGCTATTAAAAGTGTAATTCCAAGTATCTTACCAAAGCTTATTCGATATTCCTTTTCCATTCTACCACCCTATTTCCTCTATGCTAAGTATATCTTGAATATAAAGAATTGTCAAGTTAAGAGCAAGAAAAAACTATTGCAAATTGCAATAGCTAACCATCTTCTTCATCACTCATAATAAAACCTTTATTTACTTACTTTTTTACTTAACTTTTTTGGTTCATCATCTTTTAATTTATCAGTAATTGCTTCTAAAGCTTTAATTGTTGAAGCTTTTACTTCCTTAGCAGCAGCCTCAATAACTGGTGTCCCCTTTTTAGCTGCATAACTTACTAAATCATCAAGCTTTTTCTTGATTTTTTTAGCTCCCTCTTTAACTTTTTCTGTAACAGTTTCTTTATCTAAATTTTTTAAATCTTCTTTAATTTCTGCTACTTTTGCTTCTATTGTAGTCTTTACTTCTTCGACATCAATATTTTTAGCTTTCTCTACTAAATCATCAAGCTTCCTCTTTAAATCAGCTCTTGTTTCTTTACCACTTTTTGGAGCAAACAAGATACCTAATCCAAGTCCAATACCAGCTCCTAATAAAAACTTTCCAATTCCACTTTTCTTACTCATCTTCTTCATCCTCTCTTTTCTTCTTTTTCTTAAAAAACAACTTTGATACAAATGATGATACTCCATCTACAACCCTATCAGTAATAGATGCAAGTTTATCACTAGTAAAATCAATAATTTGGAATAATCCATTTAATGATTCTACTTTTTCATTTACATCATCTACAACTTTTTCAACTTTGTTAATGGTAATAATTGATTTAATACCCAGTATAATTCCTATTATCAAAATAATAATAAGTAAAATATAAATTATAATAGGTAAAAAAGATAACCAAAAATCCATTACTTATCCTCCTCTCTATTCTCATACATCGAATCAATTAAATCAAATAAATCATTTTCTAATGTATCATCAACACTCTCTTTTTTTGAAGCATCATCCCTTAGGGGAGCATCTTCTAATTTGTCAATATCTTTAAATGACTCAAAAGATTCTTCGTCATGAGCAACCGGAACATCAATAACTTCATCACTACTATCCTTTAATAATTCATCTATCGTTCTAGCTTTTTCTAATCTTTCTTCTAACACTTTTTGATCAGTTAAAATTTCTTCATCTTGAACTTCAACCTTTATAGGTTCTTCCACTTTAGGTGCAGCACCAAAAGCTTTCTTTCTAACCGTATCAACATCTAGTGTACGTACAGAAGTATCTTCTCTTGTAGTAATTTCATCAGGCGTATAATTTTTATCTAATATTCCATAAACAGGACTAATAATAGGAGATGGTCTAAATTTTTTAGTTTCTTTTACTTCTTCTGTTTTCTCAAATTTTCTATAACCATAATCTTTTCTATAATCACGATATTCTTGTTTCTTTTCTACTTTTCTTTCTCTTTCTAGTACATTCGTAGGTCTTTTCTTTGGAACATAACTATCAAATTCTTCTTCGTCAAAAGCAGGAAAATTAAAAGTTTTTTCACTTTTAAAAATCTCTCTTTCACTAACAGTATTAGTATTCTGTTTAGCTGAATACTCCTCCATTTTAGGAGAATTTTCTAAAGCATTCTCTATTTTACCATAATCTTGATAATTAGTAATCTTTACTTCTTTATTTTCAGGTGCTTCCTTATATTCCCTCACTACTTCTGGCTTTTTCTCTTTTTTCTCTAAAACTGGAATTTCCACTTCTTCTTCTTCAAATAAAATATTTTTAAGCTTACTTACTAAACCCATCATATCCACCTTCCTAATTTATATAATCGGGGTCTTTTATCTCATCCGTCTGTTCTACTTCATCGGTAAATTGAAGATAATTATCACTACCAACTATCTCAAAAATATCATAATCTTCTTCACTAGATAAGAAAACATCATCCCCAAGATAATTAGCAATCACACTATCATTATACGTAATTGATGATAAAACGCTCATAGCATAAGCAACACACAACTTAATATCGCTCTCATATGCTACTACTTCTATTTTAGCATAATTATACATAATTTCAATTAAATATTGATTATTTTCATATAAATTTATTTCAATATACCCCAACTGGTTCTTATAATTTAAATTTGATGAATAATAACTATTTGTATTTTTGGTATACTCAAATGTAACATTACTATCATAACTAACAACATCTACATATAAATAATATAAATATTTCTGGTCTGTAAGTATTTCGTTAAAATCTGTACTTGACCAAACAATAAGTCCTCTAGGTAAATAATATTCATACCCCATCCTACTTACATTAGTAGTATCAATAGGACTATTTAAAGCATCACTTATAATGCCATCTATACTATTTTCATTGATATTACTACAACCACTAAATAATATGATAATAGCTACTAGCAGGAATACTTTCTTCATAAATCCTCCTACAATTCATAATTATAAACAAAAAAGCTTAAAAAATCAATCAAAAATAATATCGAAAAAAAAGAAGAATCATAAATAATGCTTAAATTCCTCTCTATTATGTTCTTCTGTTGCTAAAAGTCTTTTAGCTAAATCTAATATTTCCCTATCTTCTCCTTGATACTTATTTAACTCACTAGTAATCTCTAATACCCCTTTTTGATTACCTTCCATCATGAGTTTTGCAATATATTCATCACTTTTATTCATTGTCATAACTTTTGCCATAGCTTTACTACTAAGCTCTTTTAACGCACTAATCTCTTCTTCTTTTGCTCCATATTTTATCAATATTTTCTTAGCATCCCCCAAAAACTTTTCATATTCACTTCTTTGTTCATTGATAAGTTTAAGAATCTTTTCATCTTCTACTCTTTTACTCACTTCTTCTATACCAATTAGTCCCATCTCTGCATTTTGATAAATTAAATTTAAAAACTTAATATTTGTATTTTCTTTTTCCCTCATAAAAAATCACCCATTTATAGTATGGGTAATTTATTAAAATATATTCTATAAAATACAATATAATTCTTATACTTCTTGAACAACTGCTATAATCATTGGCTTACATTCTGTTTCTTCATATAAATATTTAGATAATTCATCACGAATTTCTGTTTTAATTTTATTAAAATCAACATAATTAGGAGTTGTATTTCTCTCAATTATTGCTTCACTAATCTTTTTAATTTCCTCAATCATCTTAGCTGAATCCTTAACATATATAAATCCTCTAGTAGTAACCTCAGGACCTACCAATAATACTTTATCTTGTTTAGATAAAGTTGCACTAATTAAAACAATACCGTTTTCTGATAACATTTCTCTATCTTTAATAACAAGTTCACCAATATCATCACTTGATTTACCATCAATTAAAGCATCTCCTACTTTAATCTTTTCATTTTTTAAAACAAGATTTCCATCTTCAAATGAAACTACTTCACCATTTTGTTTCAAAATAATATTATCTTTTGGAATACCTAGTTCATAGGCTAAATCAGCATTCCCAACCATATACCGATACTCTCCTTTAACAGGCATATAATATTTAGGTCTAACCAGTTTAATCATCTGCATTAAATCTTCACTAGAAGCATGATGAAGTATCATTTTATCTTTAGGAATATTAACTATTTCACAACCTCTTTCTGCCAAATCATTTTCTAAACGTACAAGTAATTTCTCATTACTATCATATCTTGGTTCTGCAAAAACAATTGTATCAGTAGAATCAAGTTTAATAAACTTATCATAACCACTCATAATTTTACTCATAGCAGCATAAGGACTAGCTTTATCATCACAAATAAGCAATATAGAATTATTATCACTAATATTAGATAAATCACCTAAAGTATCTTGAGGATTAGTTAAATATCCCTCTTTTAACCCAAAATGAACAACATTTTGAAGCTTTTTACCCATTACAACAATTTTTCTATGAGAATTAACAGAAGCATTAAATATTTCATTTATTGTATATAAATGTGTTGGTAAAACCATAAATAATATTCTACCTGGAGCATCTTTAATAGCTTTTTTAAATACATCAACTAATTTATGATGAGGAGAAGTATGCCCCACATTTTCACTATATACTGACTCACTTAATAAACATAATACTCCTTGTTTACCAACATAAGCTATTTTACCTAAATCCATATCATATGCCCCCATCATAGCAGGATCAAATAAAAAGTCACCTGTATAACATATCGCTCCATCTTTAGTATTTAAAACATACATAACAGCATCTGGAGCACTATGAGATACACTAATAGGAAAAATACTAACAGTACCAAAATTCATTTTCTTATGAGCTTGTATTTGAATAATACTACTAGCATTTACACCATTTTCTATCAAAACATATTTAGTAAACTTAGTTGCATACACTTTTAATTCAGGTATTTGTGATAAAAGATCAGCTACCCCACCCATATTTTCTAAATGTCCATGGGTAATAAAAACACCCTTAATTCTTTTTCTATTTTTAATTAAATAAGAATAATCTGGAATAATATAATCAATACCTAGCATATTCCCACTAGCATATTTAAGTCCACAATCAAAAACAAATAAATCTTTATCTATTTCAATCACATACATATTCTTACCATTTTCATCTAATCCACCCAGACTAAAAATTTTTATTTTACTCAAAATAATCAACTCCATTTCTAAAATTCTTGTAAATAAAAAAGTTTTAAGGCAAAATAATTATACCAAAAAACTTTAATAGATGCAAGAATATCATACTAATAGTTTAATTATATAAATAATTTTTTCTTAAATTATCCCATTTTCTTCACTTATAATCTCACTTAAATAAACAATATCTAAATTCTTATACTGTAATTCTTTTAAAAGCAATTTTACATCACTCATCCGTGCTGTATCTAAAACAAGAATGATACTTCCCTTATTTAACTTATTTTTAACATCTATATAATTATATTCATCTAAAACTAATGTAGGTTCTACAATATAATTTTTAGTTTCTAAACATTCTTCATAAGTCATATTGTGAATTACACAAATATTAGATCCCTCTTTATTTAATCTCAAAGTATTTTCTAAAGAAGAATAAGCCCCTTTTTCATCATTAACTACTTCAAAATAACTATTTTCCTGATAATTATCTAAATTAACTAATAAATCTGCCTTTATATTTTTACTTTCTAAATAATCACTTATACTAGACTTTCCACTTAAAATAATACTAACTTTATTTAATTTAGGATTTCCTTGTCTAATAATTTTATCTTTATTATCCTTTAGTGATACTTCTGGACTTATTTGTTCATAAACTAAATAATAAGCATTAAAAACATCTAATTTTTGCATTTGATAAAAAGATTCCCGTGTATTTACTACTAACCCATTTACTCCTGGAATAATATAATCGCCATCTATAAAAGCATTAACATAATCTACCTCATAATTTTCTTTTTCGCTTTGAATACTTTGCATTAAAGGATTTTTATTTAAAACAATTAAAGCTATTTTCTCAGTATAATAAAAACTAAATACCATAATTAAAGCTAACCCAAAATATTGATAATATTTACGCATAACATTCACCTAAAAAATTATATGCTAAAAATAAGTAGAAATGAAAAAAGAAAAATATTTTTAGCCAATCTCTTTTTTTACTAATTCTGCTCCTCTTTTTGGATCTTGCATCAATATATCATAGACTAATTTATTTTTCTTTAATTCTTCTATAAAAATGATTTCTTCTTTAGTTAACGAAACATATTCTTCAAGCTCACTATCTTCCTTTTTTACCAAATAATCAGCACCTAAAAGATAATCAGCCGAAACACCAAAGACATGAATCATCTCAATAACAGCTTCTAATGTTGGATTTCTTGTTTCTTTCTCATAACAACATATCGCTGATTTACCTACCCCAATCAATTCTCCTAATTCTGTTTGTGTTAAACCCCGTCTTTTCCGAACCTCTCTTAATCTGTTTCCGTTTAACATTCGCCTCACCCTCGCTTCTCGAAAGAATTATACCCGTATAAAAGAAATAATTGTAATTTATTCACCTATGGTAAAAAATAATAATTATTTTTTACTAATTATCAATATTATTGAATAAAAAGGGCGTTTTTCTTTCTTAACCAAACTCTTTATAAATAAAAATTATTATACACTATATTTTTTTGATTGTTTAGTGTTGTTTTTTTTATAAATTTCTGCTACAATTATAATAATTGGAGGGTATGAAAATGTACGAACGTGATACAAGTACTACTTTAAATGTCGATTTACCTAAATATCGTATTGATAATTCAAGTTTAGAAGACAAACAAGAAGTAGAGAAAAAACCAAATAATGATACAAATAATATAAGTAAAACCAAGATTATCAACATAAATGACTTTATTTTTAGACAATACATAGAATTTTATCCAGAATTAAAAGGATTAAGCTGCAAAGATAATGTTTTATATTTAAAAGAAAATGGCGAAATAACTGCAAGTGAGACTCTAACTTTTGATTTACGTACCCTACCAGGAGAAGCTTGGAATGTTGATGCTTTCACTTTCATGGAAAACATTAAAATGAATAAAAGTTGTAAGAAGTTAGAAAGTTTTATGAATCTAATAAATCTTAATGCTTTTAATAATATTAGTATGAATAAAGAAGAATTAGAAAATGAAGTAACAAGCTATATGAACTTATATTTTAGCATTAAAGATATATTCCACTATTTAACAGAAGATAACAAAATACTAATGGGTAATATAGAAACTCTTATTGCTACTCTTCCTAAAGATACTCTACTTGGAAAAATGGTTAATCGTAAATTAGATGAATATTTTGAGATAACCAAAAAAATAGGTGATTCTAAAGGAAAAGGAATGGTTTTAGAGCTTAAAAACAAGAATGTTCCAGCTGTAATTGAAAATCAGCCTATTCGCTCTTCAAAATCTGCCTTTGTAAATATTGCTATCATTCTTTATGGAGTCTTAAATATTGGTATTATTCTAGCAATCGCTTTAATGAAGTAGTTTTACTTCATTTTTTTTACGATTTATGATATAATACTAGTACTCGGGGTAGTAATGGTATCGACAGGTATCACTACATATGGCGGCAAGTAGTTAGGCGCTTTAAGTCTAAAAATTAAAATTAAATGACAAGAGTGAAAACTCATTTGCTAAAAATGCTTTTGCATTTGCCTAATTAAGTAATATAGGTATAGCAAGCTTCTAATAGTTTTTCTTATAGGATTATTAGGGGTTCATAAATATAAGATATATTCTCTATTAGCTTACAAATATGAGAATGAATATCATTTAAGCTATAATTTATAAACGGTTAGTCTTGAGCCAGTTATAAATCGAATTTAAAATCAAGCTAAACTTGTAGATGTTATATGATAGAATACTTTGGACAGGAGTTCAAGCCTCCTCTACTCCACCAAATTTGTTTATTAGCCTATTTTAAAGGCTTTTTTATTTTAATATAAAAAACATCTTTTCTTTTAACGAAAAAAATGTCATAATAAAAATAGGAGGATTTATGGAAAAGATTAAAATAACTATTAAAAAGGAAGATAGCATTACAAATGAATATAATCCTAAATATTTAAAACCTGAATTAGAAGATTATATCATAAACTGTGCTAAACAAGCATACCCAAAAGAAAGTATCAATCTAGATCTGAGCTTAGAAACAAATTTAGAGCAAAAAAAAATAGAAAATATTATTCATTATCACTTCGAAGATAAATATCTAAAACTTAAAAGAATTGACCATTACGATGATTATTATCGTCTTATTTTACTTTTATTAGGTATTATTTTAATTATTATATCTGAAGCTCTAACTGCATTTATAAGTGAGATATTTCTAATCGCTGGATGGGTTGTTATTTGGGAAATGGTTTATGATGTTTTATTTACAGGTTTAAAAAGAAAAAGAGAACAAAAAATATATAAAAAATTAGCTAATTGTGAAATTACTTTTAGCTAATTTTTTTATCTACTTCTACTATTTTCTTCACCTAAAGCATAATAATAGCTTTCATTAAATGGTTTATAGTGTTCTAATTCTAATTCTTTAATTTTTATAGGAGTTGCCATACCTATTTCTCCTACTTTCATACAAGATATTTTCCCAGTATACATATTGATATACGAAATATAAGTTCTAATATTAGCATCATACCCTCTACCAATATAATACATTTTCTCAAGTAATCTACATTTATTAGAAAGAAGCATCAATTTTGTATAAATAAGAGGATTAAAAGTCTCAATATCAAAAGACATTGGTTTAAAACGATTAACTGGTAAATATCCCTCCAAAGTAAGTTCATCTATTCGTAAAGATATATCATCTACTACTTCATATCCCCAATATTGATACGACCTATAACTCCTAATTTTCCCATTTTGTGTCTTTATATTTTCATCCACAACCATATATTTTGTTAAAATTAGTTCTTTATTATCATTAACCATAATATCATATGCATAATTTCTTCCAATTTCCATATTTTTCCCACCTCTTTAAAGTATTTTATCACAAAATAAGGAAATAATAAAGTTAAGGAGGAAATATGAAAAATAATGGTTGTAGTAAATGTGCAAAAACGACATATCAAGG
>CANUCD010000018.1 GCA_947856335.1 uncultured Bacilli bacterium
ATATTTACGATTTTTACCTATATCAATTAGAATTTTAAATTCGTCTGTTTCCATATAAGTAGAATTACCCCCTGAACCACTTGCTAGGATACATACTTTCATTAGTATAACCCCATTGGATTTGTAAAGTATGAGCCTGCCGAATATGGATATCCTCTTGAAATAGCAAAGTGTAAATGAACTCCCGTTGCTCTTCCACTACTTCCCATAGTACCAATTACTTGTCCTCTACTTACTGTTTGTCCTACAAAGACATTATTTTGGGCATTATGAGCATATAATCCATACATATTATTACCATGATCAATAACAATATAGTTACCTAGCGAACCACCACAGGTATCACTAAGACCATACCCACGAGCAGGACAGCCACTATAAACGTATACTACTGTTCCTGTGCCAATTGCATAAATTGGCGAACCAAAACCTGTACCAGAAATATCAACGCCATCATGATGAGTACCCCAACGACTAGCAAAATAACTTGTAATAACATATGGTCTAGCAGTAGGCCATCCCCAAGTTCCTGTTGATAAAGGTGGATATAATATACTTGGTCCTCCACCAGTAGGTCGTTTTGTGCCTACAACAACTATTTGATCAACTGGTTCTTTAATAGTCTTAGAGCTAACAATTTCTGAACCTTGAGCTTGAATACCATTAGTTACAGTAAATCTTTCTGTAACAAGTTCTTCACCTTTTTGCCCAGCTTTTTTAACTTCTTCAAAGTTTGTATATTTAGTACTATCTTTTTCTTCGACAATATCATAAGCAATTTCTTGAACAGATACACGGTTAAGATCATAAACATAATTTAAAATTGGATTGATGTATGTTACGTTTAATTTGCTTCCAATTCTAAGTACGACATCTTCACTTTTTAATTCGGGGTTGATAGTAAGTAAATCACTTGTCCCAAGCTCATATTCCTCAGCAATAGATTCGATAGTATCCCCAAGTTTTACGGTGTAATATTCCATTTTAGGATTTTCTCCAAATAATAAGTACTGAGTTAACTCATTAACGTCGGTATATATTTTATCATTTACACTAATGTATGCTTCTTTAATTGTAATATCTTCTAAGAAATACATATTTTCTATGATAGAACCAGTATCAACTATTTCTTCTTGATTATCATGAATATAATCTTCATATATGTTTTCCTCTAAAAAAGAACTTACAAAATTGATTAGAGCAGTTCTAAAAACTTCTTCATCTAATACGTTAATTTTTATTTCTTCTTCTTCACTTTTAATCGTAATAACATAACCTTTAACAGTAAAATCATCTACTTCTTCTATCTTATTATAGACGTCTTTAATATTATCTTTTTTATTACTATAAGTATTAGTAGCTATTATCTTTAAATCAGTAGGTGGATAAACATTTGAAACATCATATTCTTGTTTAATTGAAGTTTGACTTTTATCTATCAAATCATATAAATCATCTTCACTATCAATAAGTCCAATACTATTACCATGTAAATATACTTGATATTTAAAATTGGCTTTACTAAGTACTTTTTCTTCCATATTGCATAAAAATAATAAAGCGCCAACAATTAGTGTAATTAAAACCGTTATAAAAACTTTTTTATGCATTTATATCACCCTCATTATCTGTGTGTAAATAATTTTTAAAATTACTCATATTTAGTTCAAAAAGCAAACGATATAGACCAGTTGAGCCTTTTCTATGTTTAGCAATAATTACATCAATTGGAACAATATTTTCTTTCTTTTCGCTTTTTGCTTCATAATAATCTTTACGATTTAAAAATAATACTAAATCAGCATCTTGCTCTAGAGAACCTGATTCTCTTAAATCAACTAAAGCTGGTTCTTTGTTTTCTCTTTTATCAACACTACGAGAAAGTTGGGCTAAAGCAATAACAGGAACATCTAATTCTAGAGCCATAGTCTTTAAACTACGAGAGATTTCAGATACTTCTACTTGTCTTGATTCTACCCGATTTGAACCTGTTGTAATTAGCTGCAAATAATCTATTACTACAAGACCTAAACCATCAGGAGTACTAGCTAATCTTCGACATTTAGCTTTTATTTCAGGAGCAGTTATACCAGCATTATCTTCAATATAAATATTTGTCCTAGCAAGTTTACTTAATGCTTCATTATATCTTTTCCAATCATTATGCTCTAATTTACCAGTGTTAAGTTTATAAGAATCTATTCCTCCTACACTAGCAAGCATTCTATTTACAAGCATTTCTGCTGACATTTCTAAGTTAAAAATAGCAATTGCTTTATTGGTTGAGAATGCAGCATTAACAGCAATATTAAGAGCAAAGGCTGTCTTACCCATACCAGGACGAGCAGCAAGAATAATTAGTTCTCCTCCATGTAATCCAGCAGTTACTCTATCTAAATCATAAAAACCTGTACGTATACCTGTTATATCACTTTTGTTTTTAGCAAGTTCTTCTAATCTTTTTTGAGCATTTTTTAAAACTTCATGGATAGGCATAAACTCACTAGATGTTCTTTGTCTTACAACATTTAAAATATTTCTTTCGGCATTATCTAACATATTTGTGACATTTTCTTCATTATATGCACTTGTTACTATGTCGGTTGCCACACCAATAACATTTCTTCTTATCGCTGCATCTTTTAATATTTTAATATAATATTCTAAATTGGCAGATGTAACAACTGAATCAATAATTTCAGTTAAATAGTTAATTCCCCCTACTTCATTAAATGATTTTTTCTTATCTAATTCTGCCCTAATAGTTGTTAAATCTAGGGGGGTGTTTTCTTTATATAAGTTTATCATGGCATTAAAAATTATTCTGTTTTTCTCACTATAAAACATTTCTTCTGTTACTTCTTCACTTATTTTTTCTAATGCTTCATTACTTAAAAAAGCGACACCTAAAACACTCATTTCGGCTTCTAAATCATTTGGTAATGCTCTGTTAGCCAATTTTATCACCTACTTTTGTAAATTTATTCTTAATTTAAATGCAACTTTCTTATGAAGAACAACATCTATTTCATGAACTCCAAGTGTTGCTAAATCTTCATTTAATAAAATACATTTTTTATCAATGGTATAACCCATTTCTTTTAGTTTATCTGCGATTTGCTTAGTAGAAACTTTGCCAAATACTTTATCGTTTGTTCCTGTTTTTACTTGAAAAGAAATAAGTTTATTTTCTAAAAATTCTTTTATTTTAGTTAGTTCTTTTACTTTTTCTTCTTCTTTACTAGCTATTTCATCTAACTTTTTATCTAATACTTCTTTGCTTTTTTTGGTATAAGGGACTGCTAATTTATTTTTTATTAAATAATTATTAGCATATCCATCACTAACACTTAATATATCATTTTTTTTGCCAACCTTTTTTACATCTTCTAATAAGATAATCTTCATAAGACCACCCTTTCTTGCGTATCCTTATTATATCAAAAAAAAGCTACTAATAAAAGTAGTTTTATTTTCTTGAAAATACCATTAAAGCAATGAAACCTAAGACTACTACTCCAAATATGCTATAAACAATAATTGTTACAACTGGGCTTGGACCTCCAAGTAAATCTTCTAATGAAACAGCTTTAACTTCTAAGTTTTCTTCTTTTATTGCTTCTTGTACTTTATCTATGTATTCGCCATTTTCTAGGTAATTTTTTGCTATTTCAAATAATTCTTCAAAATCTCCAGGACGATAACCAACATTATATTTGTCTCCAACAACAAAAAATGGAGTACCAAAATTATCAGATTTATCAACACCTAGTTTATCTGCCATAGTATTCATTAAAGTAGCATTATCATTACTGTCAGTAACTTCATAGGTCATTATCTTAACATTTTTAGGAATTTCATCCATATGCTCACTAATATATTCAAGGGCTTGTTCACAGTGTATACAAGTTTTACCTTTAAACATATAAATAGTAACACTTTCTTCTGCTTTTACATTTATAGGCAATAAAAAACACATTAACATCATTAAAAATAAAACTTTCTTCATATTTTCACATCCTTAGATAGATTATAACAAACATTTATCTATTCGTAAAGAACTTATCTTTTAAAAAATGGTCTAAAAATAAATTATGTTTCATACTTTTAATTAGAAAGATGAAAGATGGTGAAATTTTGGAAAAAAAAGAATTACTTGAGTCCATAGCTAAAAGAGGAAATGGAAGTATTTATTTAGGTGTTGTGGGAGCTGTTAGAACTGGTAAATCTACTTTTATTAAAAGATTCATTGAAAATTTAGTTGTACCTAATATCGAAGATGAATACGAAAAGAAACATTGTTTAGATGAAATTCCTCAAAGTGCTCAAGGAAAAGCAATTATGACAACAGAGCCTAAATTTGTGCCTTCAAATGGGGCTGATATTAAAGTAGATGAATTTACAACGAATATTAAATTAGTAGATTGTGTGGGATTTGTTATACCAGGAGCTACAGGATATGAAGATAGTGATGGTAATCCTAGGATGGTTAAAACACCATGGTTTCCAGATGCAATTCCTTTTGTAGAAGCTGCAGAAATTGGAACAGAGAAAGTAATCAAAGATCATGCAACGATTGGTATTGTTGTTACAACGGATGGTTCATTTGGAGAAATTCCACGCATAAATTATCAGGAAGCTGAGGCAAGAGTCATTAGTGAATTAAAAGAAATTGGTAAGCCTTTTATTGTTATTTTAAATAGTATTCATCCAACTAATACTGAGACTCGTAGTATTGCTAAAAAAATGGAAGATATGTATGAAGTTCCCGTTATGCCGATTAGTGCTGAGGCATTAAACGAAGTAGAAATAATGGAAATATTAAAGCAGGCTTTATATGAATTTCCTGTACTTGATATTGAAATAAATGTTCCGGAATGGATTGATGCTCTTCCTAAAACACATGAAATTAAAATGCATTTTATCGAAAAGATAAAGGAAAGTGTTATTTGTGTGGAAAAGATTAGAGATATTGATACAATATTAGAACACTTTAAAGATAGTCCTTATATTACTAATTCATATATTAGTAATTTAGATACTTCAACGGGAACAGTTAGAATTAACTTGGATGTGAATGAAGAGTTATATCAAGAAGTGCTTTCTGGTATTATGGGAGAGGCTGCTACTACTAAAGCAGGTTTAATTCGTATATTTACTGAATATAAAGAATCAAAAGAAGAAATGAGTTCTATTAAAGAAGCTTTAAAAGTTGCTAGAAATGCTGGGTATGGTATTGTTTATCCAACTATTCGGGATATGAAGTTAGAGACACCAGAAATTATTAAACAAGGCTCAAGATATGGGGTAAAATTAAAAGCTACGGCTTCATCAATTCACTTAATGAAAGTTGAAGTTCAATCTACTTTTGAACCAATTATTGGTAGTGAAGCTCAAAGTAAAGAACTAATCAATTATCTTATGAAAGATTATGAAAAAGATCCACACTCTATTTGGCAAAGTGAAATATTTGGGCGTAGTCTAGAAGCTATTGTTCAAGAGGGAATACAAGCAAAATTATCGATGATGCCAGATGCTACTAGATATAAACTTAGTCAAACAGTTACTAAAATTGTTAATAAGGGTGCTAATAATTTAATTGCTATTGTAATATAAAAAAAGACCAAGACGTCTTTTTTATTTGTTTTTAATAATATTTTTACTGCAATAATAAGTAATCATAAAATATCCTCCATATATTATAATTAAGAAAATTGCTGTCATGGTTATGGATTTAGTCATTTCTTCATTTCCAAAAGTAATTAAAATAGTTTTACAAAATTGAAGACCAAAAACAGAATGAATTATTGCAAGTATTAGAGGAACGGTAAAGAAAATTGCTATTTGTTTTAAAAGAGCATGATTTATTTGTTGTTCGTCTGCCCCTATTTTTCTTAAAATATCATATCTTATTTTATTATCAGTACTTTCTGATAATTCTTTTAGAGCTAAAATAGCAGCACTTGAAATAAGAAAGATAATACCAAGATAAAGTCCAATAAAGGTTACCATAGCACCTAGTCCAACACTCGCTTCATAAATACTTATTTTAGTACTAGCATTTATATTTATTTTATTACTATTACTGTTGTTTTCAATAGATAAAAACGTGTTTTCGATATCTTGTTTTTCATTTTTATCACTTGCTTTATAATTAGCAAGCATTATTTCACTTCGCAAGTATTTATCATCTACAACATTATCAGGAACAATTATAATACCTGTATTTATATGATTACTTGAAATACGTACAAATCCTCGTTGACACTCATCATACTTAGGATATAAAGTATGTCCAAAAAGATTGATTACTGGTTTAGTTTTTAAAGCAATATTACGCATTTTGACCATACTTTCATAATCTGCTATAATTAAGTATTCATTATCTTTTAATGTATATTCTTTATTACCGTATAATCTTGCTACTTTATTATAATCACTTAAAGTCATGATTTCTTCGGATGCTTCAAAAATATAATATGGATATTCTTTCTTTAACTTTTCTAGAGCTGTTCCTGCTGTATCATCAAAGCCAAAATAAGTATCAGAATATGTATATACAGTAGTCATATCTTTGAAATATTTATTTACATCAAAGTCTACTAAAGATAAACTTTCTTCTATAGTTCTATTAGAATCTATTTGGAGCATTTTATGATAATCAGTTTCATAAGTATCTTCGTCACTAATATTTCTTATTTTAGATAGTTCTATATCAACGGGAACTAGACTTTTTAAATTTGAAGTCATAGAATTTTTAATAGAAAGTGAACTTGATAAAACACAGATTGTTACAAAAAGCATTAGACAAATAACAGTCATTGAAAATACCATCGTATTTACTTTACTACTAATTTGCCTTAAGACAAAGCTATTTAAACCTTTATAATAAATATTTTTAAAACACATTACAATTCTTAATATAAGACCAGATAATGACCAAAAGATAAGAAAAGTAGATATACACCCTAAAATAATGGGAATAAAAATAGACTCAGTAGTAGTTAGAGATTCTATCCCTCTTGTTACTTTATAGTAAGCATAACCTAGAAAGATAATAGCAATTATAAATACTAGTATGCATAATAGAGGATTTTTCATTTTTACTTCTTCGCTTTTTTTACTTGATGCAAATAAATCAATTAGTTTAGAACGATTGATACTTAATACATTAAAAATCATTACTAATAAATACATGATTCCAAAATAAATAATTGTTTTCATGACAGCTTTCATGGAAAAGACGAAAGTAAAATGGGTTAAATCTGCCTCAAAACTATTTGCTACTAAAACACTCATAAATTGAGAAGCAAATATTCCGATAATTAGACCAATTACTAATGATATAGCACCAATAATTAGAGTTTCTAAAAGTAAAATTTTAGATATTTTTCCTTTACTCATTCCTAGAGTAAGATAAATACCAAATTCTTTATTTCGCCTTTTAATAAGAAAACGACTGGCATAAATAATTAAAAAGCCTAAAATAAAAGAGACAAAAACACTTACTCCTGATAACATATCTATCATTAAATCAATAATTGCAAGTGTATTTTTAGTTACATTTAAAAGAACTGTTTGACTTTCAATCGCATTAAAAACATAGAATATAGCAACTCCTAGAATAAGAGTAAAAAAATAAATTGCATAATCTTTGATACTTTTTCTGATGTTTTTTATTGCTAATTTAAAGAGCATCATTTAAGTCTCCTCCTAAAATAGTTACTACATCAATAATTTCATCAAAAAATTCTTTTCTAGTTTTATCAGCTTTAATAAGTTCATTAAATATTTTGCCATCTTTAATAAATATTACTCTATTTGCATAAGATGCACTAAAAGCATCATGGGTTACCATTAAAATTGTTGTATGAAGCATATTATTTAATTCGTTAAAACTTTCAAGTAGCATTCTAGATGATTTAGAGTCTAGAGCTCCTGTTGGTTCATCTGCTAAAACAAGTTTGGGATTAGTAATAATTGCTCTTGCACTGGCAATTCTTTGCTTTTCACCACCACTCATTTGATATGGATATTTGTTTAAAATAGATTCTATATTTAATTTTTTAGCTACTTCTAAAACTCTTTTTTCAATTTTTTTTACGGGAACATTACTAATTGATAAAGCAAGAGCAATATTTTCATAACCTGTTAGAGTGTCTAACAAATTAAAATCTTGGAAAATAAAACCTAGTTCTTCTCTTCTAAAACGATTTAATTCGTTTTTCTTTAATTTTGTTATATCTTCATTTCCTAATAAAATATGCCCACTTGTTACTTTATCAATGGTGGCAATACAGTTTAGAAGTGTTGTTTTACCACTTCCACTAGCTCCCATAATAGCAACAAATTCACCCTTAGAAACTTCAAAACTAATATAGTTTAAAGCTTTGGTTAAGTTTGACTTATTTCCATAATATTTTTCAACTTCTTGTACTTGTAATAATTTTTCCACAAAATCATTCCTTTCGCCTGTTATTATATTATAAATAAGGCAAAAAATCATTCGTTTTATCTTACTATATATTACATTTTTGTAACATCTTTATAATATAAATTATTATCAAAAGTTAAAATCACTTTAGTATATTCATCTTCTTTTGATTCAATTTCTACTTTATGACCTAATTTTTTGCATAAACTTTTTACTATGTAAAGCCCCATACCAGTAGAACTTCCTAGTTTTCTTCCGTTTTTTCCTGTGAATGTTTTTTGAAAAACTTTGGTTATATCACTTTTGGGAATACCTATGCCATTATCTTTTATTGCTAAAATTATTTTATTATTGTCTAAGTAAGCTTTTACATCTATTTTTTTATTTGGGATATCTTTCATGTATTTGATACTATTACTAAATATTTGATTTATCATAAATAATAACCATTTATAGTCAGTTAATACACAAATATCATCAACATCTATTTGCACACTAATATTTTTTGATAATAAAACATTTTTATTTTTAAGCATTATTTCACGCATAACTTGTTTTAACTTGACATCTTTAATAATATAGTCTTTTTCACTATTTTCACTGCGAACATAATATAATATTTGTTCTAAGTATTCATCTATATTTTCTATTTCTTTTAATATTTTAGGACTTACTGAGTGATTATGAACATATAAAATAAGAGCTGATAAAGGGATTTTTACTTCATGTATCCAAAGTTCGACATATTCCCTAAATTCTATGTTTTGTTTTTTATATGAAGCTAAGTTTTCACTCATAGATTTATTTATTTCATATAAAGTATCAACCAATATAGTTCCTTCTATAAAATCGGGTTTAGATACTAATTCACAAATTAGATATTTTTCATTTAACTTTTGTAAATTTATTTGTAAGTTTTGATAGAAAAAATATTTTCTTAAATAATCTATTAAAAATAAAATGAAGAAGAGCATAAAATAAAGAAAAGTTAAAGTAAGAATGACTATTTTTGATACTTTAAAGCCCCACATAAATGATAGTATTATAAAGTAAGTAAAAGAAATAATTAAAAAGTAGATATATTTATCTTTTAGATAATTTTTTAGATTCATAATAAAATATAACCTTGTCCTTTTCTAGTTAAGATAGCATCTTCTACTCCTAATTCTCTAAGTTTACTTCTAAGTCTACTAATATTTACTGTTAGAGCATTATCATTTATATATTCATCATTACTCCAAAGAGATGTCATAAGCTCATCTCTTGCTACTATACTACCTATTTTTTCGTATAAACAAAGAAAGATAAGCATTTCATTTTTCGTTAAAATAATTTCTTCATCACTCTTTTTTACGACTCCTTTTTTGATATCGACTGTTAAATCGTGATAGAAAATGGTTTCCTTTATTTTGTTTTCTGCTCTTTTTAAGACAGCATTTATTCTTAGGAGTAATATTGTTGGGTTATAAGGTTTTGTTATATAATCATCTGCTCCATAACTCATACTTAAAACCTCATCTATTTCTCCTACTCTACTAGTAAGCATAATAATAGGTATATTACTACTTTTTCTAATACTTTTTAATAATATTTCGCCATTTATATAGGGAATACCTATATCTAGTAATATTAAATCAGCTGGTATTTTTAAAATTTCTTCTAATATATTTTCTTTTATATCTATACAAATCGCTTCATAAAGAGCATTACATAGTAATTCTTTTAATTCATTTCTTACTATTTCATCATCTTCTATAATCAATATTTTTTTCATTTTTTCACTCTTCTTTTTCTTAACAATAAATAAACAATTAAAATGCATACTACCGTTACTGCAATAAAAACTTCATAGGGAATATTTATTTCATAGTTAACACTTTCTATAGTTTCTACTTTAATTACTTCTTCTGTTGGGATTTCGTATTCATTATTTACATAGTCTATCAAAGTTAGAGTATCTAATAAGTTATAGAAAGTATCGTCTTTTATACTTGCTCCTAAAGTAATAACAAGCATATCATGAAATTCATGCTGAAATAAGGCTGACATACATAAACCAGCATCAGACGTATTACCAGTTTTGCTTCCAATAATCTTTGATGTGTCTAGATTTAAGAGACGATTGTATTTGTTAATAGTTGATTCTATTTGTAAACCGTTAGTTAGAGTATAGTTTTTAGTTGAATATATTTCTTTAAAAACAGGATTTTCTAGTGCATACTTTAAAATAAGTGCTTGGTCATAAGCTGTTGAAGTTGCATTTTCTTCATCTAATCCAGTTGTATTAACATAAATAGTGTCTTTAGCTCCTATTTTTTTAGCCATATCATTCATTAAAGCGACAAAGGTATCAACATCACCACTTATAGAATAAGCAAGTATTTGGGTAGCATCAGCTCCACTTGGAAGTATTGCTGCATATAATAAATCTAGATAAGTAACGGTATCACCTGATACTAAACCGGCAACAGAAGCATTCCAATAAATACCATCTAACATAGGCTTAGTAACTGTTACAGTTTCATTTAAATCATCTATGTTTTCTAGGGCTGTTAAGACAGTCATAATCTTTGTTAGACTGGCAATGGAATGTTGCTCATGACTGTTTTTATCTAAAATGATTTTATCATCGTTGATATCATAGACAATTGCTACTTCACTATCTATTTCTGGCACACTTAATGCTTGTACACTAAAAGGTATAAAACAAATAAAAAGATATATCAATTTTTTCATATTATTTCCCTCTTGTTTATTATATCACATATTACAAATAAAAAAAATTGCAATATCTAGATTGCAATTAAAGTAATTTCTGTAGGATAAATACATCCACCATGATATCTTAAGTAAAAGTGATAAGTGTTATCTATTTCTTTAATCATTTTTGGTATTTTCCATAAATCTTCATTTTTATGGTAAATGGAAATGAATAATTTGGGATGATCGTTTTTAATGTGGTTTATTGCTCCTTTTATTGCATCTTGCTCCATTCCTTCTATATCTGCTTTTATTATAGTAATTTTTTCTTTTATGTCTTCATCTAGAGTTACTACAGGAATGCTACCAACATCATTTGTTTTAATTCTATTAGCTGATGCGTTTACATTACTTTTTTTTAATGAAGCTATTAGTGAAGTATTTCCTACTCCTTTTAACTTACAGATAATATTTTGATATTCTTCAGTATTTTTAAGTAATAATTGATATGTTTCTTCTGTTATTTCATAAGCAATAATTTTATCGTAAGAATCTATGCCATAATTTTTTATAAAAGATAAAATTGTATCTCCTGTGTATGCTCCTAAATCTATTAGAGTTTCATTCTTACATACAGGTATTAAATCCAAGTCAAAATAATCATCATAACAATTATCTATTACTTCATTTAAAGTTTTAAAATCATAATTTACCCAATTATTTAAAGTAGCATATAATACTTTTTTAGAGCGATAATCCTCTAAATAATCATATACATCTAAAAAATCTTTAGCGTGTTTTTTTAATTCTTTTACTTTTAATTCTATTTCTTCATAATTATTTTCTTCTATTTTACCCCAATAAGGGAAATCATTAAAAAAAGTGCTCATGCTTTTCTTTGTTTCTTCATTTATATTTTGATAATTAGTTCTAATTCGATAATATAGTTCATATTCACTTAAAGTTTCAATTAAATTTAGTAGTTCATAAAATCTTTTGTCTATTTGGTTCATTTTCCACCTCGAATTAAATGTATGAAAAAAGACAAAATATTATTCGTCTTTAAAGTGCTTTACTAAAAATGGTTTTAATAATTCAATGATGGCAAAACTAAAGATGTTCATTAAAATAACAAAGATAAATTCCCCAAGAGAAATGGCCGTTAAAGAAAATATTTGCCCAATTGGTGTTAGAAAGACAAGAAGTTGAACAAGTAGTAAAATAAATATACCAATATTTAAGTATTTATTTGAAAAATATCCTCTTTCTTTAATAGTTTCTTTTAAACTACGACAGTTATAAGCGAAAATAAATTCATTTATGATAATACTTAGTAAAGCAAGTGTTTGAGCAAGTTCAGCTGATTTATCTATGAATAGTGCATATACAATCATGGATATTCCTGCTTCTACAATAACAGAGGCAATTAGAAAAGAAAAGAAATATGGAGTAAAAATGGGTTTGTGTAGTCCGTTTGGTTTTCTTTTCATATTCTTTTTAGATGCTTGTTCAAATGCTAACATAATAGATGGGACTGTATCAGCCACTAAATCAATATATAAAACATGAAGTGGTAAAATAATATTTTGACTTAGAAACATACCAATAATGATAATTACTATTTCCGTAAAATTACTAGATAAGTTATATAAAACATTACTTATTACATTATCATAAATTCTTCTTCCCTCATCAACAGCAGTTACAATGGTTGAGAATGAATCATCTAATAGTATAATATCAGCAACATTTTTAGTAACATCTGTACCATTTTTGCCCATACCAACGGCAACAGAAGCTAGCTTCATTGCTGGAGCATCATTTACGCCGTCGCCTGTCATTGCTACTACTTTTCCTTTTTTCTTTAAAACTTCTATAATTTTTAATTTATCAGCTGGGGTAACTCTTGCAAAAACACGATATTTTTCAATATATTCTTCTAGCATTTTTTCAGTTAAATTTTCATGATTGAATTCTATTCCTAGTGTCTTTTCATTAGTAATTCCAACTTCACTTGCAATTGCTAGAGCTGTTTCAATGTTATCTCCAGTAATCATATATACATCAATATTAGCATCATGACATTTTTTTATTGATTCTTTTACTCCCTCACGAGCTGGATCTTTAAAACCAATTAGACCAACTAATATTAAATCTTTTTCTTCTTTTTGATATTCTTCATCTGTTTTTTCTTTTGTACCTATTTGTTTATAGGCGAATGCCAAGACTTTTAAAGCTTCTTTAGAATACTTAATTTCTATTTCTTCTAGGTGCTTTTTGTCATCTTTAGTAATTATTTTTGTTTTACCATCTATTAAAATATACTTGCTATTACTTAGTATAGAATCTAGCCCACCTTTAGCATATAATATATATTCATCTTTACCTTTATGAATTGTACTCATCATTTTTCTTTCAGAATCAAAGGGTATTTCTGTTATTTTAGGATATTCTTTTAAAAGACTTTCTTTAGAAATATTTTTATTTTTTAAAAAATTAAGAGCT
>CANUCD010000019.1 GCA_947856335.1 uncultured Bacilli bacterium
CATTTGACTTTTAATCAAAGGGTCGAGGGTTCGAATCCCTCGCGAGCCACCATTTAATTTGTTGATAAAGCCTTTATTTAAGGGCTTTTTTAATTGATAAGATAAAATAAAGATTTGAATAATTATGTTAAAAAAACGTGTGATTTTGACTACGTAGCATACAAATAACATACAAGTAGTATACTTTATATTTAAAGACACAGTTAATACATTGATGATTTATCTATAATATAATCATCAAATATAATAGGTAAATTATTATAAAATAATGAAAAATAATTGCTTGTTTGATTAGGAAAATAGCTTGAAAGGGGATTAGAAAATCCTGTAATACAAACCTCCATATCCACTTTTATATTTTCATCTACTTCAATATAAGTAAACTCATTAAGTATTTTAAAAACATTATATAGTTTAGAATCTATTACTATCTTTTTTATTAAATCACTCATTCCATGATGATAACCAAAAGGAATAATCGCTGTATATTTTATTCTTTTATTATTCTTTGTTTTAATAACTTTAATAACTTTAGAATATAAAGTAAAAACTTGTTTTAAAGAAATATCTTCTTTTTGAAACAATTTTCTTTTTTCCAAATAAGTTCCATAAACAGAATTATCAAGTAAAATAGCATTAGAACCATGAATTTTATTTTTATCTGCTTCACTATTTAAAATATGTAGTAAAGAATTTTGAATAGGTTTAACAATATACTTAAATTCCTCATAATCTTTTTCATCAATATGAGCAATATATCCTAGAAGCTTCATATACTCAAATCCATCATCTAAATAATCAATAATATCAAGTCTATTGTTAATACCAATTTCTCCTTGAACATCAATATAAAACAAAAAAGAAAATGTATCATGAAGATTTAAAGAACGTACTAACTTTAAAATGCTAATATCTCTTACAACAACAATCGCATTCATCATAATTAAATCATATAATCTATCCTCATCAATTTCCCCATCATAAATAACAGGTATATCACTTTGATATTTACGAACTTCAAGTAAATCATTAAAGTGATTAACATAAAGATAATCAATCTTTACATCTAAATATTTAACTAAATATAATCCATGATAAAAAGCATGATTACTAACATCTAAAATATAATACGAAAAAGAATATCTTTTTTTAATAGTTAAAATATTATCTTCTAAATTTTGTTTATTTATTTTTATATAATTTATACTCATATCATTCACCATAAATAAATTGTAACAAAATAGTAAAGTTAAGTCAAAAAATAATCATGAATAGTGTAAAAAGATTGATAAGAAAGCTGCAACTTGATATACTTATAAATAGGTAGGTGAAGTTAAAATGGCAAAAATTATAGATTTAATAGGAAGAGAAATACTAGATAGCAGAGGAAATCCTACAGTTGAAGCAAAACTTGTTTTAGATAATGGAATAACTGCCGTAGCAAGAGTTCCCTCAGGAGCATCTACTGGTTCTAAGGAGGCTTTAGAATTAAGAGATAATGATAAAAAAAGATATCACGGCAAAGGTGTTTTAAAAGCAGTTAGTAATATCAACACAATTATTAAAGATAACTTAGTAGGAAAAGAACTAGAACAAGTAATGATTGATAAACTTTTAATTAGTCTAGATGGAACAGAAAATAAAAGCAATTTAGGAGCAAATGCTACTTTAGCTGTATCTTTAGCAAGTATTAAAGCATCTGCCAAGAGTGAACATAAAGAACTTTATGCTTATTTATCAGGAGGACATATTAGTATGCCACTTCCTATGGTAAATATTATAAATGGAGGAGTGCACGCAGATAATAACTTAGATATTCAAGAATTTATGATTGTTCCTGCTGTAAAGAAAATGACTAAGCGCATCGAAATAGCAAGTGAAATCTTTCACACTCTAAAAGATATTTTAAAATCTCAAAATTTAGCAACTTCAGTAGGTGATGAAGGAGGATTTGCTCCTAACCTAGAATACAATGCCCTTGCTCTAGATTTAATCATGGAAGCTATAAAAAAAAGTGGATATACCCCAGGAGTAGATGTTTTCATTGCCATAGATGTGGCAGCTTCTGAAATTTATGACAAAAACACCAAAACTTATAAAATCGATAAGCAAAATCTAACAAGTGATGAACTTATCAAATATTATATAACGTTAGTTAATAAATATCCTATTATTAGTATTGAAGACCCATTTGAAGAAAATGATTTTGAATCTCTAGCTGTCCTAACTAAATTTATTGGTGAAAAAATAATGTTAGTGGGAGATGATTACTTTGTTACTAACACTAAATACTTAGAAAAGGGAATTGAACTTAAAGCAGGTAATGCCATTTTATTAAAAGCCAATCAAATAGGAACAGTAACAGAGATGATAAAAACAATTCTTTTAGCTAGAAAAAATGGATTTAAGATGATTATATCCCATAGAAGTGGCGAAACAACAGATACATTTATTGCCGATTTTGCTGTTGGCTTATCCATTCCATTTATAAAAACAGGTTCTATTTCTAGAGGAGAGAGAATTTGTAAATACAATAGACTCATGGAAATAGAAAACGAATTGACGAATAAATAATTAAAAATATCATAGACTTCTCTTATAAGAAAGAGAGGTTTTATGATTTTAGATAAAAATAACCAATTAAAAGGAATTACCTTAAAAACATTTATTGATGAACAAAGAATATTAAAAACCCAAGTTAAGCTTTATCATATTATGTATCTTGATGAAGATATAATGACTTTACAAAAAGAAAGACTAACTTTATCAAACTTAACTTTAGAAGACATCTATTTATTAGAGCAATATCATATGATTGTTCCCGTAGCTAAAAATATTATTCCCTATGAAGAAAATGATCTTTTATTAAAAACATATTTAATTTATTTAAGCTATCTATATATGATTGATTTATATAAAATATATGAAGAAAATAAAGAAGTTGCTCAAAAAATAATCTTAAACTTACATATTAGTAAATCAATTAAAGATAGTTTTATTAAATTATTAAATAAAGAAAATGCTCCATTTTTTAGTTCTTACATAGGAAAATTAAATACTCCTGAATATCGCTTAAATGTAAAAGAAGACAGTTTAGTATTAAAAAGGAGTGTCAAAATAAATAAAAATATGTTAACATTATAATAGGTGATGAAAATGTTTATTGGAAAAAATCCTATTCATATTGAATCGAATGCAGATATAGCAGAATTAGTTTTAATGCCAGGAGACCCTCTAAGAGCTAAATATATAGCAGATAATTTCTTAGAAGATGCAAAATTAGTAACAAATATTAGGAATATGTCTGGATATACAGGAACATACAAAGGAAAAAAAGTAACGGTTATGGCTCATGGTATGGGTATGCCTAGTGCTAGTATCTATGTTTTTGAACTAATTCATTTCTTTCATGTAAAGAAGATAATTAGAATTGGAACTTGTGGAGCCGTAAGTCCTAAAATAGAAGTAGGGGATGTTATTTTAACTAAAAGTATTTATTCAGAATCTAATTTTGCTTATACTTATAATAATTATATAGGAAACGTAGTAGAGGCAACAGAAACACTAAATAAAACTATTTTAAAGACTGCTCAAGAACTAAACTTAAATATTCATTATGGAATGACTACAACCATGGATGTCTTTGGACCATATATTGATTTTGAAAGAGTATTAAATCGTATTCCTCATGAATATGAAATATTAGGAGAAGAGATGGAAGGTTTTGGCGTATGTCATGTTGCAAATACAATGAATATAGAAGCAACAACACTTATGACTGCATCTGATTCTAAATTTTCAGAAAAGGTATTAACTCCAGAGGAAAGACAAACGAAACTAAATGATATGATAAAATTGGGTTTAGAATCTATTATAAAATAGTTAGCACTTACACTTGACAAGTGCTAATTTTTATGTTAAAATCTATGCTGTAATAGAAAGAAGGTGTTAATATGTATCCTAATATGCAGGAAGAAAACGAAAATGTTTTAGAGAAATATGGACGTGATATAACACAAGCAGTAAAAAACAATAAGGTTGATCCCGTAATTGGTCGTGATGAAGAAATACGAAGCATTATTCGCGTTTTATCCAGAAAAACAAAAAATAATCCCGTACTAATTGGTGAACCTGGTGTTGGTAAAACTGCGATTGTTGAAGGACTTGCCATCCGTATAGTAAAAGGAGATGTTCCAAGTACCCTAAAGAATAAAAGAATATGGTCTTTAGATTTAGGCTCTTTAATCGCTGGAGCTAAATATCGTGGTGAATTTGAAGAACGTCTAAAAAAAGTTTTAAAAGAAATTAGTGATTCAAACGGGGATATTATATTATTTATAGATGAAATACACATGATTGTCGGTGCTGGTGCTGAAGGTGCTATGGATGCAGGCAACATGTTAAAACCAATGCTTGCTCGTGGTGAAATTAGATTAATTGGTGCAACGACTTTAAATGAGTATCGTAAGTATATTGAAAAAGATGGTGCACTAGAGCGTCGTTTGCAAAAAATCATTGTTCATGAACCAAATGTCGAAGATACTATCACAATACTTCGTGGTCTAAAAGAAAAATTTGAATTATTCCACAGTGTAAATATTAAAGATAGTGCTCTAATTAGTGCTGCTACTTTAAGTGATAGATATATAACTGATAGATACCTCCCTGATAAAGCAATTGATTTAGTTGATGAAGCTTGTGCTACCATAAAAATGCAAATGGCTTCTGTTCCTACTGAATTAGATGCACTAACTCGTAAAATTATGAGCCTAGAAATTGAACGTGAAGCAATAAAAAAAGAAAAAGATGAAATATCAAAGGAAAGAAAAATAAAGCTTGATAGCGAAATTTCTAATCTAAAAGAAGAAGAAAATAAAATGCGTTCTAAATGGGAAGAAGAAAAAAGCTTAAATGATGAAATCAACAAGAAAAAAGAAGAATTAGATGGAGCAAGATTTAAACTTGAAACAGCTGAAAATAATTATGATTTAGAAACAGCAGCTCGTCTTCGTCATGGTGAAATTCCTAAACTAGAACAAGAGCTTGAAAATCTTCGTAGTAAAATTGACACTCAGATGTTAAGTGATACTGTAACAGAAGAAGATATAGCAAGAATTGTTGCTAAATGGACTAATATTCCTATTCAAAAACTAGTAAGTGGCGAAAAAGAAAAATTGCTTAACCTAGAAGCTAATTTAAAGAAAAGAGTAATAGGTCAAGACGCAGCAGTGAGTGTTGTTAGTAATGCCGTAATTAGAGCAAGAAGTGGTATTAAAGATCCAAATAGACCAATCGGTTCATTTATCTTTCTTGGACCAACTGGTGTAGGTAAAACAGAACTAGCCAAATCTCTTGCTTATGAACTATTTGATGATGAACGCCACATGGTAAGAATAGATTGTTCTGAGTACATGGAAGCATTTAATGTCTCAAGACTTTTAGGTGCTCCTCCAGGATATGTTGGTTATGATGAGGGAGGAGAACTTACAGAAGCCGTAAGACGTAATCCTTATAGTATTGTTCTATTTGATGAAATAGAAAAAGCCCATCCTGATGTCTTTAATATCCTACTACAAATATTAGATGATGGTAGAATTACTGATAGTACAGGAAAACTAGTAGATTTTAAAAATACAATTATCATTATGACATCTAACTTAGGTAGTGAATATATACTAGATAATGAAGAAAATGGTTCTTCAAAAGTAATGGAAGCCTTAAAAAGACACTTCCGTCCTGAATTTATCAATCGTATTGATGAAATTGTCATATTTAAGTCATTAGGTAAAGATGTTGTTTATAATATTTTAGATAAAATTATTTTCGAAACAGAATCAAGACTTAAAAATATAGATATTCATATCAATCTTACTAAGAAAGCCAAAGACTTTATTATCGAAAATTCATATGAAGAAGCATATGGTGCAAGACCTATAAAAAGATATGTAACTCATAATATTGAAACTCTAATTGCAGATAAAATAATAAAAGATGAAATCAAATATCATGAAACACTCTTAGTAGATGTTAAAGATAATAAATTAGTAATCACTGAACAAGTATCATCATAGATACTTGTTTTTTTGCTTTTTAAAGGAATTTGTGCTATAATTATAACGTTTAAGAAAAAAACAACTAAGATACCCTATTAGTGGGTTTTATTTTTGATAAAATTAAACATTTAACCTTTACAAAAAGAATATATTTTACTATAATGTTAATAGTCGCAAAATAAAAAGTAGGAGTTGAAGAGATGACGAAACGTTTAAAATGCGAGTTTGATGAGTATGTGTGTGATATATTAAATAATGAATATTTTTTAGAAACAAAAAAAGATTTACATCACGGAACAAGTAAATATGAACATTCCCTAAGAGTAGCTAAGTTAAGTTTTCGCTTAGGTAAATATTTAAAAGCTGATTTAAGAAGTGTTGCCAGGGCAGGTCTTCTTCATGATTTCTTTTTTGGAACACGTAAAGAAAACCCCGAAAATTCATATTTAAAGCATCCTGTTACAGCATCTAATAATGCTAAAAAATATTTTAATGTAACAGAAAAAGAAGCCGAAGCAATAAAAACACATATGTTCCACCATGTTTTAATAAAAAAGATTTTTCCCTTTATAAATAGACACGAAAAAGCAACAATTAAGGAATTTAAACCTAAAAGTAAAGAAGGATGGATTATTTGTTTATCGGATTTATTAGTCTCTTTAATGGAATGTGAACGCTTCCAATTTACTTATACATTTAATGTAGCAGTTTTACTTGTATTTAATATCATATTATTCAAAAATTAAGTAGTTGCTACTTTTTTGATGAAAAAACTTCACTAGTAAAAGGTGAAGTTTTTATCTAAAATAAATGAAAATGAATATTGCTAGAAACACACAATAAATGCTAAACTTCCATAAATTACCTCGTCTAACAATTTCACTAAGCCAACGATATGAAAAATAAGTAACAATTAAAGCTGCCACCATTCCTAAAAAGTAAGGTAGGGCAACACTTGCTAATGAACCAGCATCTATAATATCTTTAACTCCTAAAATCATTGTCCCAACACTTATTGGAAAATATAAAATAAAAGTATATTTTAAAGCAGTACTTCTACTCATTCCAACAAGTAAACAAAGTACTAAAGTAGTACCACTTCTACTAATACCAGGGAATAAAGCAATTATTTGAAATAACCCAATAATTAAAGCATCCTTTAATGTAATATCATCATCTAACTTTTTCCCTTTCTTATTTTTAACAAGTAAAAGCATGAATGCAGTAAATAAAAAGGCAAATCCAAGAAGTGTTATATTTTGTAGTTTAGTTTCTATTGTATCTTTAAGCAAAAAACCAGCAATACCTATTGGAATAGTCGATACAATAATAAATAAGCAATATCTAAACTTTTTCTTAAACTTATCTTTTTCATCTTTTTTAAATATATATGAGAAAAAAGACACAATTAAATCCCATACTTCTCTTCTAAATATAAATAATATAGCTAGAAAAGACCCAAAATTAGAAACAATCTCAAAATTCAAATCATTAAACATATCAGAATTAAATATATTTTTAAAAAGAAAAATATGTCCACTAGATGAAACTGGTATTGGTTCTGTAAATCCCTGAATAATTCCTAAAATAATATAAATAAGATAATTCATAATATCACCTACTTAATTATATAATATTTTTTTAAAATAAGAAATAAAATAATAGGGGAGTTGTCTATGTTTCGCTTATTACTTTACATAATAGGAGTCTTTTTAACTAGTTTAGGCTTATTTTTTATGATAATTTACTTTAATCTTTTAACAAATGGGTATAGTTTCTTAGATTTTGTTAAATTTATAAGTAGAAGAATAGAAATTTGGTTTATCCTAATAGGTATTATCTTAATAGTATTATCACTAGAAAGGTGGATAAAAAATGAATTATTATTACGACATCATCTTAAATTGGCAAGAAAAACAAACTTATGAATTTTACGAATGGAATGATTTTGATAATTTAGAACTAATAAAAAAAATACCACTATTTAAAGTAAAACATAAAGTATTTTTAGATATTTTAGAAAATAACATCAAAGTTTCTAATGAATTTTTAGAAATGATACAAGATAAAACGCTTGTAAGTACTAAAAAAGTCTTTAAAAAAATAACTTATGCTTGTCTTTTTACTGATACCAAAAATGTTATTGCCCTAGAATTTAATGATAAAGGAATATCTATATGTCGCAGTAATCTTTTAGTAGATGATGAATTAAATGTTTTAGAAGTAATTTATGGTATGAAAGAAAATATAATAGAATATGAATTACAAGATAAAATATTACCATCTCATGAATTAAGACAAATAAAAGAAGCGAAAAACTTAATTTTAATTGAAATGAACTCACTCATAGAGCAAAAAGATTTAGCTAAATTAAAGTATTTATATTACGAATATAAACATATAGCTTTAAACGACATAAATGAAATTTACAAAAGAATTATAAATGAACTTGAAAATAATTTTAATGAACAAACATTAAAACTTTATTATATTATTAAATTATCATACCATAAAGTATAGAAATCTGTTATAATAACACCGAGGTGTTATTATGAATTTACCAAATATAAAAGATGCCCGTATAAGAACAAATAACAAAATAAATTATATGGAAGCCAAAAATATAAAAAGTGATGAATTTAAAGGAAAAAAATATTTTATTAGAACTTATGGTTGTCAAATGAATGTTCATGATTCCGAAGAAATAAAAGGAATACTAGAAAATTTAGGATTTAATGAAACAGATAACTTAGAGCAAGCTGATATTGTTGTCCTAAATACTTGTGCCATTAGAGAAAATGCTCATGATAAAGTATTTGGCTTTTTAGGAAGATTAAAACATCTAAAAAAAGAAAATCCTAATTTAATAATATGCATAGGTGGATGTATGCCTCAAGAAGAGAGTGTAGCAAACCTACTAAAAGAAAAATATCCATTTGTAAATATTGTGTTTGGTACACATAATATTAGTGAATTAGGTAGCTTGATTTTAGAGCAAAAAGAAAAACAGCAAATAGAAGTATATTCAATTGAGGGAAATGTTTATGAGCATATGGATTATGTGAGAGACTCTAAAATAACTGCTTGGGTTAATATTATGTATGGTTGTGATAAATTTTGTACTTACTGTATAGTTCCTTTTACAAGAGGACGCCAAAGGAGCCGCAAAATGGCTAATATACTAGAAGAAGTAAAAGAATTAAAAGAAAAAGGTTATATGGAAATAACTCTTTTAGGTCAAAATGTCAATGCATACGGAAAAGACTTAGAAGAAGAAGTTGATTTTGCTACTTTACTAGAAAATGTTGCCAAGTTAAATATACCTAGAATACGTTTTGTAACTTCTCATCCTTGGGATTTTACTGATGAAATGATAAATGTTATAGCAAAATACGATAATATAATGCCATATATTCACTTACCACTTCAAAGTGGAAGCTCTAAAATATTAAAATTGATGGGTAGAAGATATACGAAAGAAGAATATATAAATTTATATAATAAAATTAAAGAGCATATAAAAGGTGTTAGTATTACTACTGATATTATTGTTGGCTTTCCAAATGAGACAGAAGAAGATTTTGAAGAGACTTTAGATGTAGTAAAAAAATGTCAATTTGACGGTGCCTTTACATTTATCTATTCACCTAGAGAGGGAACGCCAGCATCTAAAATTAAAGATAGTATTTCCTTAAAAGAAAAAGAAGAACGTCTTTATCGTCTAAATGAAATTATCAATGATTATTCTCTAAAACATAACAAGGAATATATTGGTAAAACTGAAGAAGTACTAATAATAGGAACTAGTGAAAAAGGAGAAAATAAAGTTTGTGGTTATACTAAAACTATGAAATTAGTAAATGTTTCTAATGCCCAAAGTGACATTGGGAAAATAATTGATGTAAAGATAACATCTGCTAAAAGTTTTAGTTTAGATGGCGAAAAAGTAGTTTTTATAAAAAATTAGTAAAAAAGTACTTGTGAGAATGATAAAAATATCTTATAATTATAAATAGTAAAATAGGTGATAATATGAGAAGTGGTTATAAAGTTACTTTAGGGATACTAACGATTATGATTTTAGTTACAATGACAATAGGAACAAGCTATTCTTATTATTCTGTTGCGAAAACTCAAGAAGATCCCAATGTTTTAACATCTACTTGTTTTGATATTAGCTATACAGAGGGAACAAATGGTTCAATTAAACTAGATGCAACATATCCAATGAGTGATGAAGATGCTATATCTAAAATTACACCATATGAGTTTACTATTACAAATACTTGTACAACCGAGAATGCAACTGACCCAGTTAATTATGAAATAACACTAAATACTCTTTTGAATCCTGCATCAACACTACCATTAAATTTAGTAAAATATCGTCTTGACCAAACGACACCAAGTGCCACTACAGGTACATCTACTCTTGTTTCTAATGCTAATCAATATAATCTTGATACAACAATTAAAAGTGAAAATGGCATAGATGCAAGCTATGAATTAGCAAGTGGAACTCTAAATCCTGGTGAATCTAAAACTTTCAATCTTTATTTATGGATAGATGAAAGTGCAACAGGCGATGTTATGAATCAAACATTCACTGGTAGAGTTTTAGTATATAGTCATATGTAACTTCCAAAAATGGAAGTTTTTTTTATTTTAGACTTTTCAAATTAAAAAAAATACTATATAATGTATTATAGTGAGATAGTGGTGATAAAAATTGAACAACAAAAAGTACATTCTATTAGTTATAACCTCTATTATAATAGTAATTGCTGCCACAATTAGTATTACTTTTGCATACTTATCTTTTAATGCTACTCAGGAATATGTAAATACTCTTAAAACAAGTTGCTACAATATTTCATTTACAGATGAAAACTCTATCAATATTACAAGTTATCCTATGAGTAGTGCAACAGCCTTTGAAAAAATAACTCCCTATACATTTACTATATCTAATAACGATTGTGAAATAGGAAGTGGCTATCAAATAATATTAAACATAAAAAATAACACTTCTGATACATTATTACAATATATAAACTACTCTTTAGATGGACAAACAACGAATAAATTAAGCGATTTAACCCCAACTAGCTTGCCAGCCGGAGCAACAAGTACTAATACATCTACTTCATTCGTACTAGAAACAGGAGTACTTCCAAATATAAATTCCAGTAAAACTTATAATTTACATCTTTGGATAGATGAAAGTGCGACAGAAGAAATTATGGGCTTAGCATTTACTGGTGAAATTATGGTTTATAATACTCCAATGCCAGCTCAAATAGAACTAACTAATCTTGCTGCTGACCCAAGTTTTGAATCAAGTAGTATTTGGAGTGGAGGAGTAATTGATACAGCCCATGTGAAATATGGAAGTACATCTATGAAAATGACAGGAGTAAGTGGACAAGCAGAAAAACTTGCCAACAATACAGAACCTATTAACTTAACTAAAGGGCACGTATATTATTACCGTTATGAAGTATATCATGAGGGAGCAAGTGGAACAGCAGGTCTATATTGGCCTATCGCAGAACCAAGCTTTAGTGATGGTCAATCTATAGGCAGTGCAAATACTTGGAATATTATATCAGCAAGAGATGATCGCTCAGCTTCTAATTTTAATAATGGACCTAATACGTTTCGAATTGATTATAACAATGGTGGAAGTGCCACTACTATATGGATAGATGGTTTAATATTTATTGATTTAACAGACAGCTTTGGTGCCGGAAACGAACCATCAAAAGAATGGTGTGATGAGTTTATTCCCTTTTTTACAGGAACAACTTATATTGAAGATGCAAGTTAATTGTACGAACAATTAGCTTTTTTAATTTCCTAAAATATGATAAAATAAAAGTATAAAGGAGGATGTATGAAAAAAAATATAGATGAATTTAAGAAATTTATAGCAAGAGGAAATATTATAGATTTAGCAATCGGTGTAATTATAGGTGGAGCTTTTTCAAAAATTGTTACAAGTTTAGTAAATAATATTATAACTCCACTCCTAGGTTTACTATTAGGGGGAATTGATTTATCAGGCTTAGCTATTACTTTTAAAGATACCAAAATAGAATATGGAGCATTTATTGAAAGTATTATTGACTTTTTAATTATTGCTATCTCTATTTTTACTATGATTAAAATAATAAATAAAATATCAAGAATAAGAAAAAAAGAAGAAGAAAAGAAAAATCCTCCTAAAAAAGAAGAAATTATTCTCTTAGAAGAAATAAGAAACTTATTAAAGGAGCAAAAGCAAAAATGATTTTAGCAATTGTTGGACCAACAGGGGTAGGAAAAACAAAACTAAGTGTAGAACTAGCCAAAAAATATAATGCTATTATTATTAACTCAGATGCTATGCAAGTATATATTGGCATGGATATAGGAACAGCAAAAATAAAAGAAAGCGAAAAAGAGGGTATTAAGCACTATTTATTTGATATTAAAAATGTAGATATTAACTACACTGTATATGACTATCAAAAAGATGTAAGAAAACTATTAGAAAAATATAAAGATAGAAATATTATTTTAGTAGGTGGAACTGGTCTTTATTTAAAGGCAGCTTTATATAGTTATGAGTTTCCAGATGAAGAACCAAAAAAAGAAAATTATACTAATTATACGAATGAAGAACTATATGATTTAGCTATAAAAAAAGATAAAAATATGAAAATTCAAAAGAACAATCGCCAAAGACTAATTAGATTCCTAAATAAAGAAAATAATAATCCTAAAAAGGCAGAACCAATCTACGATTGCAAATACATTGGACTTACTTGTGAAAGAATATTATTATATGAAAGAATCAATAACCGAGTAGAAGAAATGTTTAAGGAAGGATTAGTTAGAGAAGTAAAAAGCTTTTATGACAAGAAAATAAATTCTAAGGCTTTATCTACAGCGATAGGTTATAAAGAATTATATAAGTATTTTGATGGTGAAATTTCTTTAGAAGAAGCCAAAGATTTAATCAAAAAAAATTCCAGACATTATGCCAAAAGACA
>CANUCD010000020.1 GCA_947856335.1 uncultured Bacilli bacterium
AGTTATGTCCAGTAGGAGCAAATGCGTGTAATACAATACTTACAAATAAAACAATAGATACGAGAACAGATTTTAGTACAACTGTAACAAGTGATACAACAGGAACAATCTATTATGCAGATACAAGTAAAGGAAGAACATATTACTTTGCAGGAAACCCAACAGATAACTGGGTAAAGTTTGGGGGATTCTATTGGCGAATCATCCGAATCAATGAAGATGGAACATTAAGACTAATTTATCAAGGAACAAGTGCAAATGCAACAGGCACAGGTACTAGTACTGATCCTTACGTTGTTATTTAATTAACTGTGATATTTACACAGTTTTTCTTTTGGTTTATAATATATTCATTGGGATGATTATATGTTAAAAGAAATAGAAGGAATCATTATTAAAGAAATACCTTATGGAGAAACATCTAAGATTATTCATGTATATACAATAGATGGTGTTATTTCTATTATGTGTAAAGGTGCTAAAAGTATAAAAAGTCCATTTAGAGCAACAACTCTAAAATTCACTTATGGAAAGTTTTATATATATTATAAAGAAAACAAATTATCTACTTTATATAGCATAGATATTATTCATTCATTAAGCAAAATTAAAAACGATATTACTTTACTTAGTTATCTAAATTATATAACAGAACTTACTACTCAAGTATTAAAACAAACAACAAATAATTTATATACAGATTATATAGAAACAATATTAAAAATAGATAAAGGTTTAGATCCTCTTGTTTTAACAAATATATTAGAAATAAAATATTTAGATTATTTAGGTGTAGGACTTAACTTGGATTCTTGTGTTTTGTGTGGTACTAAGGCAGATATTATAACGATTGATGGAGATAGAGGAGGATATATTTGCACAAAATGTTATCAAAATGAAATCATCGTTGACAAAAAAACAATTCAGATGCTTAGAATGTATTATTATGTAGATATTAAAAGTATTAGCAAATTAAAAATTAGTGATAAAGTAAAAAATGAAATCAATTATTTTTTAAATACATACTATGATAGATATACAGGTTTATATTTAAAAAGTAAAGATTTTTTAAAAAAATTACTTTAAGTATTTATTGTAAATAAATTGTAAATTGTATTTAATAAAAAAATAATATAAAATAAATATGTAAGTGTTATCCACTTTGGATAACGCCTACTTGTTTTTGGGTAGACGCTATGCTCTTAGGCTAGCGTCTTTTCTTCTACAATGCTTTTAGTAAAACTAAAACAAGTAGAATTATTATAATGAATAAGTACTTTTTTTCCTCGTCCAATAGATCACCTGTCTTTCATTAAAACCCCCTGATTAAATCAAGCAGTTTAAACTACTTACAAATGAAGCAGGCGCTACCAAAGCAAGATAACAATTATCTATTATGAAGTATATTATATTAAAAATCAAGTCTAACAGTTCGACATAATTCGACACGTTTACTTGTTTTTTTATTTTCAAATATATCAATATCGTATATAATATAGTTGAGGCTAATTATGAAAAAATTAAGAATATTATTTATTTTATGTTTATTTTATCCTATAAGCGTTTTTGCATATACTAATTCAGTTGTTGATATTACCAAAATGAGCATTACAGATTTAAGTGAAGCATTAGATAAAGGCTATTTAACTAGTGAATTGTTAGTAACTCTTTATTTAGAGCGAATAAATGCTTATAACGATGAATTTAATGCTATAGAACAAATAAATACCCAAGCTTTAGAAGAAGCCAAAAAATTAGACAAAGAAAGAAGCGAGGGTCACATTAGAAGTAAATTGCACGGAATTCCTATTGTTGTAAAAGCTAATATTGATGTTCAAGGACTAAGTACTACAGCATCTGCTAAAGCTTTAAGTGATAATAAACCCTTAGATGATGCCCTAGTTGTTCAAAAATTAAAAGATGCCGGAGCAATTATTCTTGGTAATACGAATATGAGTGAGTTCGCTTTTGCAGCAGGTAATTCTAAAAGTAGTTATGGTACAGTAAAAAATGCTTTTAATACGAAGTATACACCATATGGTTCAAGTGGAGGTAGTGCTGTTGCAGTTGCTTTATCTTTTGCTGCAGCTGCTCTTGGCACAGATACGAATGCCTCAGTAAGACTACCAGCAAGTGGGGCAGGATTAGTAGGTTTAAGACCAACATTTGGACTAAATAGCACAGATGGAGTCATACCTTATGACATAACAAGAGATACAGTAGGAATATTAACTAAAACTGTAGAAGATAATGCTCTTATTCTAAGTATAATAAATGAAGATGATAAAGAATATCAAACAAATCTAGATTCTCTTAAAGGTATAAAAATAGGGGTCGTAGAAAGTTATGTAAAGGGTGGAAGTAGTAGTATTCGTATAAATCAAAAAACTGATGAAGATATTTATAACCTAACTAAAGAAAAAATAAAACTATTAGAAGATGCTGGTGCAAAGATAGTCTACATCGATGAATTAGTTGATGAATACTACTATAATATTGCTACAAGCACTATGAGTGGAGATTCATTTTGTGATGGTTTTAATGAATATATCAAAGGAACAACTGGTTTGGTTAGAAGTTTCCAGTCTCTTACTAAAACGCCCGGTAGAATTTATAGTTTAACAGGCTATTTATCAGGATGTCATGATAACTGGCTCTATGATAAATCTATAGTTGATAATAAAAAACAAATTTTTAAAAATCACATTGATGAAGTATTTACTTCTTATGATATTGATTTATTAGTGTATCCAACGCTAAAAAACAAAGTATTCACTCTAAATAGTGGCAGTGGAGCAACTGCTCCAGGAAGTTTTCTGGGAAGTGTTATTGGCTATCCATCACTTACTGTACCCATGGGATATATTGAAGATTTTCCCTATGGATTAGAATTTTTTAGCTATCAAAATAGTGAAGAAACATTATATCAAGTAGCAAGCGTTTTTGAATCCGTTAATAACCTTGAATTAACTAATTCTCCACTTGCTCCCTCTTTATATGAAGTTCCTAATTATATATCAAAACTTACTAATTATTATGAACAAGAAAATAATAGTTTAACAGCCAAAACCAAAGAATATTTTATGTATTTTTCAGACCGTACTGAAGAAGAAAATGAATCTCTTGCTTACAGTTTAACAAAAGAATATGAAAATTTATCCCTAGAAAAAGAAAAAGAACCGTATTCACTATTAAGCATCTTATCAACCATTTTACTTATTGTTATATTTGCAGGTACTTTAGTATTTATTATTATTTCTTATATATTGATTAAAAAAATAAAAATAATTTATCAAAAACTAATAAATAAAGATAGCAAAATAAAGAAAAGTTTGTTAAAATAATAATAGAAAAAGGAGTATTGATGATGAAAGAAGAAAAAAGCCCAAAACAAAATGTAAATATAGAAGATATTCTACCTAAGAAAAACACTAAAAAAAGAATTATTATTATGGTACTTATGGTAATTGCCATAGGAATAGGTCTTTACTTTGGTTATCGTGAAATAACTTTAAATCCATTTAATGTATATAAAAGAGCAATCAATGAAACTTATGATTTAGCAAGTAATTATGTTTTAGAAAACTTTAAAGATATCATAGATATTGACTTAGCAAAAGACCCATTCAATATAAAAACATCATTTAAACTAGATACAAATATGGAAGAATTAAGCATATTAAAAGATTATGACTATACCATTGCCATAGGAACTGATGCTAAAAAAGAGCAATTAGATATGTCTTTAGAGATGAATAAAGGAAATGAAAATGCATTAGACTTATTATTTGCCTTTTTAAATAATCGTGTTTATTTAAAAAGTGAATCTTTATATCCTGAAATTTTAGATTTAGGCGAAGTAGAACTTGATTTTGATTCCCTACAACTTGATAATAGCTTTTATGATTATGAAGATTTATTAGTAGTATTAAATGAAACTAAACCTATTTTAGTTAATACCATAAAAAAAGATAATCTTTCTTTAGATAATGAAGAAATTACTGTTAATGATAAAAAAATAAAAGCCAAAAAATTTACATATGAATTAAAAAAAGAAGAAATAAAAGAATCTATAGAATATATTAGAAATGAATTTTTAAATAATTATGAATTATTAGAAGCTCTATCTCATATTACTGGTCTTACTATAAATGAACTAGAAGAAGCTTTAAAAGAAGAAACAAATGCATCTTATGAAAATATGCTTATAAATTTATATACAAATGGTGGTACTAAAGTTATCGCTGGTAATATAAAAGTAAATGATGAAGAAATTATTCGTTTTACAAATGATGAAGAAATATTTAATTTAGAGCTTATTGATGATTTTGCTAGTATTAGTATTGTATATGAAAATAATACTTTAGAGTGTATATATGAAGAACTTAATACTATATTATTTACGACTGTTATAAAACAAACAGATGATTCAGAACAAATAAGTATTACAGTTAATGATGATACTAAAATATATAAAATAGATATAAAATTAAGTAATATGAAAACAACTAAGGATACTTTATCTTTAGATTATACTCTAGATTATAATATGAATGATGAAGTAACACTAAAGTTAGATGGTACTTTAGAAATAACAAAAGAAGAATTAACCGATATTTCTTCATCAACTAATTTAGATGATTTAACCGAAGAAGAATTACAATTATTTTATGAAAACTTTATGAGTATTTTAGATAAATTTAATTTAACTGATTATTTAATATAAATCCTTTTTAGGATTTATTTTTACTACAAAGGAGATTTTATGAAAGAAGAAATATATTTAAAAATGCAACACCATAATGAACATCTAAGTAAGTATGCTTGTAAAGATATAGAAGCAATTTATTTAAAAGAAAATGAAAATGATATTAGAACCCCTTACTTTAGAGATATTGACCGTATCATTTATTCACTAGCTTTTATTCGTTATCAAGATAAAACCCAAGTTTTTTCTAATACTAGTCATGATCATGTAGCAAGAAGAATGATACACGTTCAATTTGTAAGTAAAATAGCTAGAACAATAGGTAGAGCCTTAGGACTTAATGAAGATTTAATTGAAGCTGCCTCTTTAGGTCATGATCTTGGTCATACTCCTTTTGGACATTTAGGAGAAACTTTCTTAAATGAATTAAGCTTGGAGCATCAAGAAGGCTTTTTTAATCATAACATTGAAAGTATTCGTAATTTAATGTTTTTAGAAAATTACGGAAAAGGATTAAATATTACAATACAAGTATTAGATGCGATTATGTGTCATAATGGTGAATTTTTACTAGGTAAATATTATCCTAAGAAGAAAAGTAAAGAAGACTTTTTAGAAGAATACGAAAAAAGTTATCAAGATAAAAACATTTTAGTTCACTTAAGACCTATGACACTAGAGGGATGTGTAGTAAGAATAAGTGATTTAATTGCCTACCTTGGAAGAGATATAGATGATGCAGTTCGTCTAAATATATTAAAAAGGGAAGAAATACCAAAAGAAATAACGAGTATTTTAGGTTCTACTACTAAAGAAATAGTAAACACTTGTATATTAGATATTATCAAAAATAGTTTTAATCATAATTATATAGAATTAAGTGATGAAGTTTATAATGCAATTTTAAAACTAAAAAAATTTAACTATGAACATATATATAATAAAGCTATGAGTAAAGAAGAAAAAAATGAGTTAAAAAACGAATTTAGAATATTATTTGATACTTATTTAGAAGATTTAAAAACAAATAACTCAAACTCACCACTTATCTATTCTTATTTAAAAAATATGAGTCCAGATTATCAAAAAAAGTATCGAAACGAAAGAATTGTCATAGATTATATTGCAGGTATGACAGATGATTTCTTCTTAAGAGAAGTAAATAGAATAAAGGAAAATAAAGATGAAAATATTAAAGTATAAAAAAGGAAATAAAAACGAATATATTATTACTACTGATGATAAAGAATATGAATTATATGATGATCTAATTATTAAGTATGAATTATTACTAAAAAAAGAGATATCTAATAAAGAAATGGATAAAATATTAAAAGAACAAGAAGTTTTAAAAGCGTATTTTGTGGGCTTAAAAGCAATATCTATTAAACTTAGAACAACAAAGGAATTAAAGCTTTTATTAAAGAAAAAAGGTTTTCATGAAGAAGAAATTACTTATGCTTTAACAAGACTAGAAAAAGAAGGGTATTTTAATCATACACTTTATATATCTTCTTATATTCACGATACTTTATTACTAAAAGTAGAAGGTGAAGAAAAAATAAGAAATGATTTAGAAAAATTAGGATTTAGAAAAGAAGAAATAGATAATGAACTATCAAAAATAGATTCAAACATATATCAAGAAAAAATAAAAAAATATATTGATAAAAAGTTAAAAGCTAATAAAAAAAGTGCTCAAGAATTTAAAAGAAAGCAACTTATAGATTTACTTCATAAAGGCTTTTTAAAACATGATATTGAAGAATATCTAAATCAATTAAATATAACTGATAATGAAGAAGAAATAAAAAGAATAATATCTAGATTATATTCTAAGTATATAAAAAAATTTGATAGAACTACTACGATTATGAAAATAAGAAATTATTTATATACTAAAGGGTATAATGTAAATATTGAAGAGTATTTAAAAAAGGACTTTTATTAAGCCCTTTTAATTTGTTCCACTATTTTTATAAGTATTTATTAAATTATTCATATAAATGCTATATTGACTATCCATTTCACTATCAATAATATCTAACTCATATAAGTCACGATAATAACGAATAGCATCAACCATTAAAGATGTATCTTCAGCAATTTTATCTGCCGCAATATCTTCTTTCATAGAATCTAGAGAATCATCATAACTTGCTTTTTCGCCTGTAGAATTTTTTAAAATAACATGATATCCAAGTTCAGTAGTAATAATTTCTGTAGAATATTCTCCATCTTTTAACTTATCAGCAGCCTGAATTAACTCATCATAATTAGCATCTAAATCACCAATATTGATTTTTCCTAAATTACCACCATCATCTTTAGTATCTTCATCTTCTGAATATTCACTAGCTAACTCAGCAAAAACTTCTTTAATATCTTCGTCATTTTTCTTTGCTTCATCTAACTTATCAATGATTTCTTGAACAATCTTTTTAGCTTCATCTTCTGCGTCTTCTTTTTCTTCCTCGCTCATATCATCTGTAACACGAGCTACTACTAAAATATGAGAAATGTCCATATCAGGATAAACGCTATTTTCATAATATTCTTCTAATTCTTTATCCGTAATATTATCTTCAACATAAGTCTCTATAGCAATATTTTGTAGATAACCAATATAAAAGACATTATTTTTATAAGCTTCAATTGTTTGGAATCCACTTTGTTGTAATGCACTTAATAAATCTTCTTCAGACCCATAAGTAGTAATAAGTTGATCGATACTAGCATCTGCATAAGCTTGAGCATTTTCTACTTCATCACTAAATTCATGTTCAAACACATATTTATCAATCATGTTAACTAAAGTATCCAAACCAAAGTTATTTTTGATTTCCTCATAAAAATCATTAGCACTAATCATTTCTCCATCTTTAAATGTTACAACTGCTTCGTCCCCGTTTGATAAGGTAGGTATTTTACCACATCCACATAGAAGTAGGGAACATACTCCTAAAATAAATACTTTTTTCTTCATTTATATTTCCTCCTAATAAGAATTATAGCAATTATATGACGAAAATACAAGAAAAAACCTAATTTTAACCCAAAAGATTGGGAATTTATCCCTCACCAAATAAAACAATAACCATAATATATAAGTGAAAAGACAAATAAAGGAGGAATGAATTATGAATAATTGTGGATGTGGCACTGGACTTAGTGCAGCAATGATATTAGTATTATTTATTTTATTAGTAATCATAGTAGGAGCGTTCATTTAGTCTTTTTTTACACATAAGGAGGTGTCCCATGGGATGTTGTAAAGATAAATGCCCTAACAAAACTGGATGTGGTCTACAAAATAGTGCATTTTTAATTATTGTTTTATTTATATTACTTGCGATTATCTTTGGCGGATTCTTATACTATTAAAAGAGGCTTCACCTCTTTTTCTTTTGACAAAAATTATAATCTAGTGTAAGATTAAATAGGTGATAGTATGACCAAAGAAATAAAATTAAAAGTATTAAAAGATATTTTGAAATTTAGCAGAAGAAAACTTACAAAAGAAGAATTAAATGATTTAATTTTTTCACCCCTATTTTTAAATTATAATTATTTTATTAGTGCTGCTTTACTAGTAAAAAGGACTGCTATTGATATTGAAGAATTTTTGGCTTTAAAAAATTTAAGTTTAGAAGAGTTAAAAGAATGTTTAGTTCCTGTAGATGATGATTATGATTACTTTGCTAAAATAACTCCTGAAGAGATTATTAAAGCTTTTATTGGTATGGAAGAATACTTAAAAAACAATCCTGAACAAGCTTTAGAAAATAGGCGACTAAACACGGAAAGAATAGCTAAAATCAAAGAAAATGCTAAAAATAATCATATGACAAGAGGTGCTTAAAAGCATCTTTTTTCTTTTTGTAAAATTTGCGTAAAGAATTTCTTTTTTTAAAAAAAGCGAACACTAAAAGCTTTACAAAAAAAATCATCTTTGATAATATTATGGTAAGCAGTGGTACATTGTGGTAGAAAGTGGGGGACCGAAAATGTTCATGGGCGAGTATCATCATAATATTGATGACAAAAATAGACTTGTTATCCCTTCAAACTATCGAAGTAGTTTAGGTACATCTTTTGTTGTTACCCGAGGTTTAGAAAAATGTTTGTATATCTATACAGCAAGTGAATGGCAAAAAATCGTAGATAAATTATCTAGTTTGCCTTTTACCAAAAAAGATGCTCGCGTATTTATTCGTTCTTTCTTTTCTGCCGCTGCTAGTTGCAATCTTGATTCTCAAGGTCGCATCAATATTACTTCCCAACAGGCCATTTACGCCGGTTTAAATAAAGAATGTGTTATAATCGGCGCAAATGACCGTATTGAAATTTGGTCTAAAGAAAACTGGGATGAGTTTAATTTAGAGTATGCATCTTTACTTGAAGATGTTGCCGAAAATCTATTTAATGGAGAATAAATGAAACATTACAGTGTTATGCTAAAGGAAGTAATAGAAGGATTGCAAATAAAAGATGACGGCACATATGTAGATGCCACACTAGGATATGCTGGTCATAGTACAGAAATTTTAAAAAGAATAAAAAAGGGAATGCTTTTCGCCTTTGATGCGGATAGAGAAGCTATCTTCTATTCGCATCAACACCTAAGTGAGATTTCTAATCACTTTAAAATCTTTCATTCAAATTTTAAAGAAATGGATGAGTACTTAGAAAAAGAAAATGTAAAAAATGTAGATGGTTATTTATTTGATTTAGGCTTATCAAGTCCAGAAATTGATGATGCTAAAAGAGGCTTTAGCTTTATGAGTGATGCTAATCTTGATATGCGAATGAATCAAGACAACTTTTTTACAGCAAGCGATATTGTAAATTCCTATGAAGAAGAAGAACTTGCTAATTTGTTTTTTAAGTATGCAGAAGAGAAAAAAAGCCGTGTAATTGCAAAGGCAATCGTAAATAGAAGAAAAAACAAAAAAATTACTAGAACACTAGAATTAGTAGATATTATTAAAGATAGTGTTGGAGCTAATTACTTTTACAAAAATCATCCTGAAAGAGAAATATTTCAAGCTCTTAGAATTGAAGTAAATGGCGAATTAAAAGCAATAGAAGAAGCTTTACCAAAAGCAATTAAAAGACTAAATAAAGGTGGAAGAATCTGTGTTATTACTTTCCATTCTCTAGAAGATAGACTAGTAAAAAATATTTTTAGAAAATATAGTGAAGTAGACGAAATGGTTAAAGGACTTCCCGAAATTCCTAAAGAATATCAACCCCTAATCCGTTTAGTAAATAAAAAGCCTATAACCCCAAGTTCTTTGGAATTAGAAGAAAATAGCCGTAGTAAAAGCGCTAAACTTAGAATAGTAGAAAGGATATAAACATGAGAACAAAAAGAGTAAAAAGGATAAAATTATTAAAAGGAGAGAAAATGATGGCTTTTTTAGTAGTTTTCTTTCTATTTATTGTAATGCCTATGTCTTGGGTTTATACTAAAGCGCTTTTATCAGAAACAAATATTGAACTTGAGAAAATAGAAAGTAAAATTGATACTCAAAATGACCATAATGAAGCTTTAAGTATGCAAATAGATGAACTAGCATCTATTGAAAATATTCAAAGTATTGCAAGTGAAAGTGGTTTGTCGTATAATAATAGTAATATTAAAACTATTGGTGAATAGGAAGTGAAATATGAAAAAGAGGATATCCCGTGTTAAAGTAAATCGTATTTTTATCATCCTCTTTTTTTGTGCTTTTTTTTGTGCTATTGTAAAACTTTCTTATGTAGCTTTAAGTCCTGTTGTAGACGGAACTAATTTAACTGAGTTTGTAAGCCAAAGAAACACCACAACCGAAACACTTTATGCCTCAAGAGGAGATATTTATGATATTCATGGTGAAGTACTTGCTAAAAATGTAAATTCATATACTTTAATTGCCTACCTAAGTGAATCAAGAACAACCGATGAATTAAATCCAAGACACGTTGTTGATAAAGAAAAAACAGCTAAAGCATTAGAAGAAGTACTAGGAATGAGCTATGATTATGCTTTATCAAGACTAAATGTAAAAGGGGCATACCAAGTAGAATTTGGTATATATGGAAAAGATTTAAGTGAAAATAAAAAAGCAGAAATAGAAGCTTTAGGTTTACCAGGACTTGATTTTATTAGTGGTAGTAAACGTTATTATAAGCAAGGTTCAGCAGCATCCTATTTAATTGGTTATGCAAGAATTAACGAATATGGCGAAATCATAGGTGAAATGGGTATAGAGTCTTACTTTAATGATGAATTAAAAGGTACTGATGGTGAGACTATGTATGCCAAAGATGCTTATGGTTATCAAATGGGAGATGCTTATTATACTATTGAACCTGTAAGTGGCAGTAATATTTATCTAACCCTTGATTCACAAATCCAACTTATATTAGAAGATGCTATGCACACATTAGAAGAAAATAATACATTTAGTTGGGCAACTGTGACGGTCATGGACGCTAAAACAGGAGCAATAGTTGGTAGTGCATCAAGTCCAAGTTTTAACCCCAACACTTTAGAAGGTCTTACTAATTATGTTAATCCTTTAGTAGGGTACACTTATGAACCAGGAAGTACAATGAAAATATTTTCTTGGCTAGCTGCCATTGATAATGACGTATATGACGGCGAAGAAGAGTTTATGTCAGGTTCTATCGAAGTTGCTGGTGCTAAAATTTACGACTTTAATAATGCTGGATGGGGTAAAATAAACTATGATACAGGTTTTGCTTATTCATCAAATGTTGGAGCAACAAATCTTGCTTTAAAATTAGAAGAAAAAGAAAAAGGATTATTAAAAAGATTTTATGAATCTCTTGGCTTTGGAGCAAAAACAGGTATTGAACTACCTGGAGAAGAAACGGGAATTCTAAGACTTACATATGAATCAGAAATTGCTACTGCATCTTTCGGACAAGGAATTACTACAACACCTATTCAAACTCTCCAAGCTCTAAGTGTTTTAACTAATGATGGGGTAATGTTAAAGCCATATATCGTTGATAAAATTGTTGATGAAAATGGGAATGTTACTTATCAAGGAGGTAAAACTGAATTAGGTAAAAAGGTATCAAGTAAAGCAGTAGATAAAGTATATGAGTTAATGCATGATGTTGTATATAATGGATTATCAACCATATGGCAACCTAAAAACGTAGATATTGCTGGAAAAACAGGTACAGCCCAAATAGCAAGCCCAACTGGTGGATATTTAACAGGCTCAACTAACTATATACGTTCTTTTGCCGGAATATTTCCTTATGATAATCCAGAATATATTATATATATATCTGCCAAACAAATAGATGGGGGAGCATCAGCTGTAGCAAGCATTTTAACTGATGCCATAGAAAGTATAGCTAATTACGCTAATATTACTAATACAGAATCAGACCTAGATTTATCAAAAATTATAACTTTAAGTAACTATATAAGTAGTAATGTTGATACTACTATAGAACAATTAGAAAAACTAAATTTAAAAGTTATTCGTCTAGGTAAAGGAGATGTCATAATAAATCAATATCCCCTAAAAAATACCAAAGTACTAGTGGGTAGTAAAGTATTTTTATTAACGAATAATAATGAATTTACAATGCCTGATATAACAGGATGGAGTAGTAGTGAAGTTATGAATTTTTGTAATTTAATAGGTTTATCTTATAGTTTTAGTGGTTATGGAGTTGTAAAAGAATTTAATTTACCAGTAGGAGAAATAATTGACTTAACAAAAACATTAGAAATAACTCTTGCTATTGAATAGAAAATCTTTATTTATCCATACTATAAATGGTGATAATATGAATAAAGAAGATTATTATAAAATGGGTTTTTCGGATACTGGTAATTATTTAGATTATTTAAAATATGGTTTACTTAATGAATATGGACTTAATTTAGATAGAATGAATAATTATTATAAAGAAGAAAATATTATAAAGAGAAAATGTAATATTAAAAAAAATAGTGGTAAATAATGATATGAACCCCGTTTCTTGGACAAAATAGAAACGAGGTTTTTATATGTCAAA
>CANUCD010000021.1 GCA_947856335.1 uncultured Bacilli bacterium
TCTCCTACTCACAGATATTATATCATATCAGGTGTAAAACTGCAATTTATGTAAAAAAAACAAATGCTATTAGCACTTGTCTTATTAGTAATTTTCAGCTTTAAGTTCCATAAAACTTTGAGGATGAGCACATACTGGACATACCTTTGGAGCTTCAGTACCAACATGAACATAACCACAGTTACGGCATACCCATACCATCTCTTCTCCTCTTTTGAAAACGAGATTATCATCAATGTTGCCTACAAGTTTTAGGTATCTTTCTTCATGAGTTTTTTCAATACCTGCAACACCTTCAAATAGATTTGCTATACGATCAAATCCCTCTTCACGTGCTACTTCAGCAAATTCTTTGTACATTTCTGTCCATTCATAATTTTCGCCTGCAGCAGCATCTTTTAAATTTGTTAAAGTATCTGGAACTTTTCCTCCATGTAATTCTTTGAACCACATTTTTGCGTGTTCTTTTTCATTATTTGCAGTTTCTTCAAATATTGCTGCAATTTGTTCATAACCATCTTTCTTTGCTTGTGATGCATAATAAGAGTATTTATTTCTTGCTTGTGATTCACCAGCAAAAGCAGCCATTAAATTAGCTTCTGTTTTTGAACCTTTTAATTCCATATTTATTACCTCCGATTACTATTATAGCGAAACTTGGATTAAAAGTAAATAACGAAAAAAAGAATTTACATAAAAGTTCCTTTTGTTTATAATAGTGGTAGATTCAGGAGGAATTATGAAAAATTTATATCAAGTATTTAATATTCCTGTTAATGCTTCTTTATTAGAAATATGTAAGTCATATCAGTATTTATGTGTTTTAAACCCCTCTTATATTTTTTATTATACTAAAATACTTAAAATACTTTCTTATAGTCCATATCGTCTTTGTTATGATGCAGCTTTATTAAACTGTGATATACGTATACTTTATCAGTATATATCTTCTTTAGAGGAAGAAGAAGAATACACGCTTGCTTTATTTATTTCTTGGATAGAAGATTTTAGAGATTTTGTCTATGATTTAAGATATGATTATAAAAAGTGGCAAGATAAGTTAGACGAGTGGTATGATGAGGTAGAAGTAATACTTGTACATTTAAAAGAGAGGATTGAAACTTTTTATTTAAGTTAAAAAAATGCTTTTATTAAGCATTCTTATCATTGATTAGAGGGTCATCAAATTCATCATTAGTATATACTTCTACAGATGGATGAACCTCTATTTTTTTATCTTCTTTTATAGGAGCGATAGGTTTTATTTGTTTTTTCTTTTTATCTTGTGTGTTAGTATTAGAATCAACTAAATAACCAATTAAAGCAAATACTAAGATTAAAGAAATTACTAAAAACCAGATGTAATTATTTAATAAAAATTCAATGAATGTATCCACTTTTAACCTCCTAATATAATCTTATGCTTATTTAAGATATACTAATACTTCCGTTTGTTGGAACAATATGTATCCAAGTATTTCCATCATTTACAGTTATTTCTTCACCATTTTCATAACGATAAATAGTTTCGGCTGCTCTACTTTTTTTCTCCCAAGTAATAGGAATAATTTTACCCTCAGTAATAAACTTGCCTTTACCAGTTCCGATATTATCTAAGTCTTGACGTCCTTTACTGTCACCAGCAATAGAAGTATTTCCTATTTGGTATACTATAATGTTTTTTACGGTATATTGTTTTTTGGTTTCATAATCCGTATGAGCTTTATCATTTACATATTGCTTATATACTTTATTTTCACTATCATATACATAATTTGTTATAGTACTTCCAGAATATTTAATATCAACATTTAAAGCATCTGTTTTATTATCTGGCAAATTAACAGATTCAGCACTATAATTTAAAAGTAAATCTTTATTAGTTTCTTTCCTGTATCCTAAATCATCTACTTTATCTTGTAGAGCTTTTAAATTAGTAAATGCTTTGTGTTCTAAGTTTATTCCACTTATATTTTGTCTAAAGAAATATGGAGAACCATAAGTTAGACCATTTAAATTATCTATATCTAAAGAAGCAATATCACTCTCGGCTTGTGGAGACCATCCCCAGTGAACATAATATGCATCATTTTCTAGAACATAATCAATATAATAGTGTCTTGCACTTCGAACGTTTCCTACTACTTCATTGGTTTTATCTTTAAAAAGAGCTAAATATCTTGTTATGCCACCCTCAACAACTATTTCATAAACTAAATATGCATCTTGCAACCCTGTATGATATGGTCTTGCAGCACCAATATTATTTATCATAACAGCATATGGTCTTGATTTACTATTTAAGTCTACTACTTTTACTTTACTTTCTTCTTTATTTTCTTCTTTCGTTTCAGTTTTGTCTTCCTTTTTGATATCATCTTTTTTAGATAGAGCAAGACCAGCACTTATACCTCCAACTAGAATGATTGCTAGCACTGCTCCTATTATTACTAAATTTTTCTTTTTTAACTTCATACTGCACCTCTATTTTCGTAATCTTAGTATAACACAAAATTAAGTGTTTGAACAGTCTAATTGATTCATATATATAACAGCTTCGGCACCCTCACTTGCAGCACTAACTATTTGATAAATATCTTTTTTAGTAACATCCCCACTTGCATATACACCGTTTATATTTGTTTTTTGATGATTGTCTACTAAAATATATCCATCTTCCATTTTTATATTCGTATTTTTTAAAAAGTCAGTATTAGGAATAAAACCAATATAGATAAATAAACCTTGAATATTTAAAGTTTTACCACTTTTTAGAGTTATTCCCTTTAAAGTATCATTTTTTATATCTAATTTTATTACTTCATCATTTAAGATAAGTTTAATATTATCCTTTTCTTTTACTTTTTTTATGAGTTCTTTTTCGCCTCTAAACTCTTCTCTTCGATGAATTAAATAGACTTTACTTGCTATATTTGCTAAGTAAAGAGCTTCACTTAGAGCAGATGAACCTCCTCCTACGACGGCAATTTCTTTGTTTTTATAAAATATTCCATCACATAAAGCACAAGTACTAATTCCTTTTCCTAATAATTTTTCTTCATTTTCTAGCCCTAACATTTTAGGATATCTTCCACTGGCTATTAAAATATTTTTAGTCTCATAAACATTATTTGTTGTTTTAACAATCTTTACCTTATCTAATAATATATCAGTTACTTTTTCTAGTTTATATTCAATTTCCATTTTATTTACTTCATTAAAAAGATTATATGCTAAATCAGGTCCTGATATATTAAAGTTTCCTGGATAATTATCAATCTTACTTATTTTATTTATCGTACCACCCGGAGTGCTTCCCTCTAATAATAAGACTTTAAGATTGGCTCTTTTAGCATAAATACTTGCACTAATACCTGATATACCCATACCAATAATGATTAAATCATACATTATTTTTTCCTCCTAGTTACAACTCTATTTTTGTTTATATCATGATATAATTCTTCATATTTACCTTTTCTACTTAAAAAAGTTAAATAAACAAGACCAGTGATGATAAGAACTATAGATAGTATTTGAGCTGCTTTAAATCCTCCTAACATTAAAGAGTCTGTACGCCATGCTTCAATAAAGAATCTACCAATACTATACCAAATTAAATATATACAGGTTGTTGCTCCTATTTTGATATATTTATACTTTCTAATTAGTATTAGAATAATAAAGCCTAGTAAACACCATAATGATTCAAAGTAAAAGGTTGGTAGATAATATATACCACCAATATTCATGCCTTTAATTATAAACTCAGGAATCCATAAGTCATGAAGTTTTTCTATAGTTGTTCTTATACCATGAGCTTCACTATTAAAGAAATTCCCCCATCTACCTATAGCTTGAGCTAAAATAATGCTTGGGACTGCCATATCTATTAGCTTTAAGAAATTTAAATGATGTTTTTTTGATAGTACTACTACAGTAATAACACCAGCGATAAGTCCTCCATGTATGGCAAGTCCACCATTCCAAACAGCAAATATTTCTAAAATATTATTTTGATAATAAGAAAAATTAAAGATAACATAATATAATCTTGCTCCTATTATGCCTATTACAATAGCCCAAAAACAAATATTAAAGATTAAATCTTTGGGATAATTAAACTTTTTAGCTTCTCTTTCTAATAAAATTAAACCAATAATAATACCTACTAGTATTAAAACTGAATACCAATGAATATCAATTCCAAATAAACTAAACATAATTGGGTTCATATAATCACTCCATCTAAGTTAATTATACAATATTTTTAGCTTACTTTAAAGTTTAACTATTTTTTCTGTTAATGTTTTTGATAGTATAGTATGCTTCTAAATGAATAAGAATTCTATCAACCTTTCTTATTACATCATCAATTAAAATATCCTCTTTCATATTATCACCATCGTTATCATATCATATAATTATTAAAAATACTTGGGCTTCGACAAAACTTGTCAAAAGATGTCATAATTCGCTTTTTATAAATATTTTGAGCTTATTCGTGTATATTGCTTAGGGTTTAAAAAGATTACGTGTCATAATTACCCTGAGGGATTGATATGGAAAAAGAGAGAATTTTGGCTCAAGTTGAAGAAAATGCTTATAAGCTTCGGATTAAGCTAGGTTTTACGCAAAGAGATTTTGCCCATCTACTGGGTGTTTCTGCTAGTTATGTTTCTAATTGGGAGAATGGTTATAATGAGATTCCTGTGGCTGTTTTAAATAAAATATGTAATTTAGGAAATGTTTCTTTTGATTATATGTTAGGTATTACAAAGAAAAATAATTTAGATGTTGATAAACTAGAAGTTATTGACAAAAAATATTTGGGTAAGATGCTTAGAAGTATTAGAAAGATGGAGGGTCTTACACAAGAGAAGATGGCAAGAAAAATACATACTTATCGCTTTTTAATTAGTGATTATGAGACGGGAAGAAAAAGTATTAGAACAGCTGATTTAAAAGAGATATGTGAGACTTTTGGGTATAGTGCAGATTGGTGTGTAGGAAAAAGGGGTGTGTGTATTCGCTATAAACCTGTTAAAAAGATAGAGGCAAAGGAAGTAAAAAAACTTATATCTAATTAAAAAAGAAGCATGTGCTTCTTTTAGATATTACTCCTTGAAATCGTTAATACTTATAATATTAGATTGAAATCAAAGAAAAATATGTACATAAGTAATATCTGTTGTACATATTTTTAGTTTATGCTTTTAAAATAGTTTTATTGTTCCTCTTTTTACCAATTATTTAAGCAAGTATTTATACATATTATATTTAATCATATTAGCACTCATAGTAAAACGGTTCGCTACTAAATTATTCATCTTTGTGACATATTCTTCAGTATTCTCTATAGTTATACCCTCTTTTGCTGTGAACTTGCCATTTTTATATGTACCTAAATCACTTACCCAGCTACGATTAGAAAATATTGCTAAGCCTTCTTCTTCACTTAATATATCTTTTCCCATTAGTAATCTTGAGTCATATTCAATACCAAATAAATTTAAGATAGTTGGTAAAACGTCTATTTCACTTCCTACTTTATTTACTTCGACTCTATCCATTTTATTGTTCCAAAGAATAAAATTACTGCGATTTACTTCTATTATTTCATCCCTTTTATAAGTGCTTAATTCGTTTATTTCGTCTATTGTTAAAGTATAAGGGTAATGGTCACCAACAAGGGCTATTACTGTATCATCTAACAAGCTTTCTTCTTCAAGTCCAGTTATTAAAGCTTCTAGGGCTCTATCTAATTCTATTTGGGTTGCTAAATAAGCTTTAACATTATTAGAATATGGTAAATCAGCGACTAAATCTTTATTCTTTAGAGCAATACTATTACCAGTTGAGTTATATGCATAGGGAGCATGACCTGATACTGTTACATAGTAAGTTACAAATGGAGTATTATCTTTGTATAGTGGAAGTGTTTCTTTAATCATATCAACATCACTTGGAAGCCAACGACAATTTATTAAATCTTCCATACCATTTCCACAACCTAAATAATTAGAAAAACCTAAAGTTGCCATTGTTTTTTGTCTACTATAGTAAGTATATGTCCAATTATGGTATCCATATGCTTTATAACCTATATTGCTAAAAGCATTACCTAAACCATAGGAAATAGTTGGTTGATATTTTTTCCAATCAGATAAAATAGATTGAGTGGGAATAAGTCCAGTTGTCGCTTGAAACTCTCCTCCAGTTGTACTTAGAAAAACAGGAGAATAAAAATTGTTAAAAACAAAACTTTCATTTGTTAGTTTATATAGTGTTGGAGTAAGATTGGGAGAGACTGCAATCATGTTAAAACCCTCAGCAAGTATAAATATTAAATTTTTTCCTTTAAATATTCCAGTATATTCATTTTTGTTCGTTGGATTAGTATTTTTAATATATTCTAGAGTTTGTTTGATATTATTATTTTGTTCATTTTTTATTAAAGTGTCTAAATCTAGTTTAATCTCATTATATGTTACTTCCGTGGTAGTAGGTTCTTCTTCTATTATATCTGGTTCTTTAGTCGTTATTAGTTTTTCTTCAAAACCAAATAATACTCGTTTTATATCTAGTCTTGTGTAAGTAAATAAACCAAATGTTTCTACGGTTTTAGCTTCACTGTTAATATTGTAATATAGGTTATAAGGAGAATATGTCTCATCTTTGTTAATAAATAAAGAAAATAGTGAAGATATCCATATAACAGGAATAAAAATAAAGCTTATAATGATAAATTTTAGTGATTTTCTCTCAAAGTTTAGTTTCTTTCTTAAAATAATAAGAAGTATTAAAGGGATAAGATATAATAAAACTATCCAGAGATTTTTAATAATAATATCAAAAATAATATTTGTAAAATCTAGAGCATTACTAGCAAGTCCTAAAGTGTTAAAAGAAAAGATGTTGCTAAATAAACGATTAAAGAAAAATTGGAAACAATAATAAAATATAAAGATAATTGTAATAATATAGGTTAGTACTTTGTTTCCTTTGTTTTTAAAGATATTTGTTAGAAGAAATAAAATTAAAATAAGGGGTATACTAAATAAGAGGGTTAAAAAAAGCCCATTTATACTTTTGGTTATAAATATCTTTGAAAGCATTTCTAGGTAAAGTACTAGAAAAGTTAAATAAAAGCAAGAACTAAATTTCTTCATTTGTTTTTCACCTAGAATTATTATACCAAACTTTTGGATTTTTTAAAGATTTATCTTTTGATATTTGATATTTTTGTGTATAATTATGTTGTATTTATTTGTTAAGGAGAAGTTTATGGATGATTTTATTAAGTTTCTTTTAGTTACTGGTCAAATAGATGAAGTATTTTTTGGTAAGAAAAAAGAAGAAGAGACAATGACACTTAAAAGAACACTAGATAAAGAAAGCGATAATAAAAAAGATAATAGTGATAAATAGGAGGTATTTATATGTTTCAATTAGTATCTAAATACAAACCTAGTGGAGATCAACCACAGGCGATTGAAAAGCTTGTTAAAGGTATTTTAGATGGGAAAAAAGAACAAGTTTTACTGGGTGCTACTGGTACTGGTAAGACATTTACAATTGCTAATGTGATTAAAAACGTAAATAAACCAACTTTAGTTTTAGCACATAATAAAACTTTAGCAGGACAGTTATATTCAGAATTAAAAGAATTATTTCCTAATAATCATGTAGAATATTTTGTTTCCTACTATGATTATTATCAACCAGAAGCATATGTACCATCTAGTGATACTTATATTGAGAAAGATGCATCAATAAATGATGAAATTGATGAGTTAAGACATAGTGCTACTAGTGCGCTTATCAATTACCAAGATGTAATAGTTGTTGCTAGTGTATCTTGTATTTATGGTATTGGGGAAAAAGAGGAATATGAAAAGTCCATGCTTGTTTTAAATGTTGGTCAAAATATGAAGAGAAATGATATTATTAACCGATTAGTTGATATGACTTATGAGAGAAATGAACTTGATTTTCATAGAGGTACATTTAGAAGTAGGGGTGATACTATTGATATTATACCTGCTAATGAGCATGCAAGTGGAATTAGGATTCAATTATTTGGTGATGAAATTGATAGAATTAGTACTTTTGATCCAGTAACAGGTGTTATTATTAGTGATAAAAAGACAGTTACTATTTCGCCTGCTTCACACTTTGTTACAAGTCCCGAAAAGTTAGAGGAAGCAATTAGAAGAATTGAAGAAGAACTTAAAAGTAGACTTGCCGAATTAAAGGCGCAAGGAAAACTAATAGAAGAACAACGTCTGCGAGAAAGAACAAATTATGATATTGAGATGCTTAAAGAGACTGGTTTTTGTAATGGAGTTGAAAATTATTCGAGACATCTTGCTTTAAGGGCAGCTGGAGAAACTCCTACTTGTTTGATTGATTTTTTTCCTCGGGATTTCCTACTTGTGGTAGATGAATCTCATGTTACTTTACCACAAGTTAGAGGTATGTATAATGGAGATAGAATGCGTAAACAAACCTTAGTTGATTATGGATTTAGACTACCTAGTGCTTTAGATAATAGACCTCTTAATTTTCAGGAATTTGAAAGCAAAATAAATCAAGCTATTTATGTATCAGCTACACCTGGGGAGTATGAACTTGAACATACTAATAATGAATATGTTGAACAAATTATTAGACCTACTGGGTTACTTGATCCAACAATCGAGGTTAAACCAACTGAGGGACAAATTGATGATATTATTGATGAAATTAGAAAGAGAATTGAAAAAAATGAACGAGTTTTAATTACTACGCTTACTATTAGAATGAGTGAAGAATTAACAAATTATTTAAAAGAAATGGGTATTAAAGTAGCATATTTACACAGTGAGATTAAAACACTAGAAAGACTTAAAATAATTAGAGAGCTTAGACTTGGAACTTATGATTGTATTGTCGGTATTAACTTGCTTAGAGAAGGACTTGATATACCAGAAGTTAGTTTAATATGTATATTAGATGCTGATAAACAAGGTTTCCTTAGAAGTGAGAGAAGTCTTATTCAAACAATTGGTAGAGCTGCTAGAAATCAAAATGGACATGTTATTATGTATGCAGATACTGTAAGCTTAGCGATGGATGAGGCAATTAAAGAGACAGCTAGACGTAGGAAAATACAAGAACAATATAACGCTATGCATAATATCACACCTAAAACAATTTCTAAAGATATTAAAGAGGTTGTTTCTAATGAAATTGAGGCAAAAGCTCAAAAACCTAAGATGAGTAAAAAAGAAAAAGAACAAATTCTTGTTACTTTAGAAACTGAAATGAAAGAAGCTGCTAAAAACTTAGATTTTGAGAGAGCTATGGAACTTAGAGATATTTTATTTGAGATGAAAGCTAATTAAAAACGTGAAGTATTTAAGGTTTACTTCACATTTTTATTACTCTATTTTAAAAATCCTTTAATAATAACTTCTTCTGCTTCACTTTCATTTAAACCTAAACTCATCAATTTGTTTAATTCATCACCTGCTATTTTTCCTATTGCAGCTTCATGAATTAAATTAGCGTCAATATTTTTAGCATATATTTCAGGTATTGCTTTTACCATACCATTATCTTTAATAATAGCATCACATTCAACATGAGCATAACACTTAGTATTTCCAATTATACTAGATTTGAATTCTTGAAAAGAATTATTTTCAGCAACACTTCTACTTGTCACATGAACACTAGCATTTTCGCCATTTAAAGTAACATTAAACTCTGTTTTTGCTTGCTCATTACCACTTGTTAGAATTTTTTCGCTAATTTCTAGAGTAGCATTTTCTTCTAAAGTGGCATTAGTTATGCGAATAGTATTATCAACCCCTTTTATTTGGGTACTATCCATATTCATTGTAGATGATTTTTTCATAATAATTTCAGTTGTTGGATTTAGATTTCTTTTCTTTCCTTTGCCATTACCAAAATGTTTTTCAACATATTTAACTTTAGCATTTTCTTCTAAGAAAAAACGATGAATTCCATCATGAGCAGTCATTTTATCTTCATCACTGTGAATTCCACATCCAGCAAGAATTATAACATTAGCATTTTTACCTATATGAAAATCATTATATACTGTTTCTTTTAGACCACTTTTAGTAATAATAACAGGTATATGAATAATACCAAAAAGGGTATTTTCCTTAACATATATATCTAAACCACTTTTATCCTCTTTGGGAATAATACTTACATAAGAATTTACTTGACGAGCAATACTTTCACCATTTTTGCGAATATTATATACTTCAGCTTCATTTAATGTTGGGCTAATCTCATTTAATAGATTTTTATCTGTTTGATTCATTTTTGCCTCCTTTAGGACAGGTGGTGTTTAAATATTTTTTTAAAGATTCTTTTGTTCCTTTTTCTTTTATAGTTCCATTTTCTAATAAAATTATTTCGTCTGCTAAAAGAAATATTCGCTCTTGATGAGAAATAACGATGGTTATTCCCTTTTTTTCTACATTAAATTCTTTAAATATATCTGTTAAGTATTTAAAACTCCATAAATCTATTCCTGCCTCTGGTTCATCAAAAATACTTATATGGGGATTTTTAGCTATAATAGTAGCAATTTCTATTCTTTTTAATTCTCCACCTGATAGAGATTTATTTAATTCACGATCAATATATTCTTTAGCACATAAGCCTACTTTTGATAATATAGCACAAGCTTCTTTTTTAGTTAGTTCTTTTTTAGTAGCTATTTTTAATATGTCATAAATTGTTAATCCTTTAAATGTTACAGGAGTTTGAAAGGCAAAACCAATTCCTAGATTGGCTCTTTTATCAATGCTTAAATTAGTTATATCTTTACCATTATATAATATATGTCCACTTGTAGGTTTATTTAGTCCCATTATTATTTTGGCAAGGGTTGATTTACCACTTCCATTAGGACCTGTTATACAATAAAATTTATTATCTTCTAGGGTTAAATTTATATGATTTAATATCATTTTATTATCTTTTTTGAAACATAGTTCTTTTAATTCTAACATAATAATCCTTCCTAATTCGCTTTATAGCTAAAATAATTATATAATTCCCTTTTTTAATTGTCAAGATTGCGATTTTTGTTGGAATTTTAACTTGTTAGTGATATAATTGTTTCTAGTTGTGGTTTATAGGAGGTGGATAATTTGAAAACTTATAAAGCTAATTTACCAAAAGGTGTTAAAAAGATGTTTGCTAGAAAAAAAGGAGTTAAAGTTAGACTTATCAATAAAAATTTAAAGAAAAATAAATAAAATTAAGTTTTGAGGCTTAATTTTTTTATTTATTGCATTCTTTAGAAAGGATGTTAATAAAATAATTGCATAGATTATCGTTACGGGCTAAAATAGGTCCTATAATAGAGGTTGCATAAAAGTTTTGATATTGATATCCTTCCATTTTAGTGCCGTTATTACCACATCCATTATCCATATTAAATAAAATATTTTTAGTTGAATCTATTAAATATTCTGTATTTTGAAATCCTTTTATTGTTCCCTTACATAAAGAGGTTGTTGCCATTACATCTAGAACTATTCTTTTATCAAAGTATGCTATATCATATAAATCTAAGAAGCTAAAAATACTAATAGCATTACCTGTTACTAACATGATTTTTTCTTGTTCAATATAACTTAGAATATCATTTTTATATGGTAACAAGCGTCTTTTTACATCTTCTAAACTACTTTTTCTACCACTTCCTATATAAATGAAGTCATATTCATTAAAATTTAATTCATCTTCCTTATCAATTTTTATAATTTCATAAGATATATCCTTTTTATTTAATTCATACGTTATAGCTTTAATGTTTCCAGATTCACCATAAAGAGTTAATTCATCTGGATATAACTGAGCAATTTTAATCATGTTGTTCCTCCTTAAATGTGTTTTTAAATGGTTCCATGTAATCAAAATTTAAAATACCATATACTTTAGATACCTTACTAGTATTTATACTTTCTTTTATTTCTTCTAAGGTGTCTGCCATAACAATTTTTTTATCAGAAATACCTGCTAGTAACAAACGTTTTTTTATGTTTTCTTTATCAATTCCTACAGCATATATTTTATTTAGAGTATCTTGATTTAATAGTTCAAATTCAATATCATAGAGCCATGATATATCAAAGTGATTATATCTTCTAGAAATTTCTTTCCAACCTATGATAATATCTTTAGGTTCTTTATCTAAATATACTTTATATACACATTCATTATAAGTTGTAGCATTTTCAGCTTTACAGTTTAAAGCTTTATATAATTTGTTATTTTTTACAAATTCAAAATTTAAGTTATGATTATGATTGTTGATACTTGCAATTATTTTATCTAATGGTAGTTTGATTTCTCTTAAGAAAGTTATGCTTGCTAAAGTGTTATATGCATGATATAACATATCTCCACCTATGCTTACTTCTTTTTTATCTATTTGGATTGTTCCTTTATCTAAATCTAGATTTTTACCAATTACTTTTGGCATTTCCCATTTAA
>CANUCD010000022.1 GCA_947856335.1 uncultured Bacilli bacterium
TTTCATACCCGGTAGGTCGGGGGTTCGATCCCCTCCGTCGCTACCATAATTAGTAATTAAACCTAGAAAAATCTAGGTTTTTTTATTTAATTTCTTTACTATATATATTACTACTTCCCTCAATTACCCCACCATAATAACTTGGAACCCGTCCCTCAATCATCATAGATGCAATTACAGCATCATACTCCAAAGTATACTCATCAACATCAAACGGACTCATAATTTGTATTTTAAACTGAGCATAACAAAACAATTCTACTAAAGCATTATTTATTCCATAACTTGTTACTTTGGTCTTTAAATTAGTTAAAACAGAACCAACAAAATGAATTCTAACTGGTATTTTAGGACCCCAATTATAAAAATACAAATTTTCAAAAGTATTACCAAATGGAACAGATAAAACCATACATCCCAAATCATGAGATAAACTAGAATCTAAATAAGAAGCTGATGCATTACCATTTTCTATCTCTTTAAAAGATTTAGTAAACAAAAGTGAGACTTGATCTAATACTTGATAAGCTTGATCTAAATTAAAGTCAACATATATAATCTGTCCTTGCTCATTTTTCTCTATCTTTAAAATATTTGCCAAATTATCTTCATTTAATAAATCATGATTCAATCTTTCCGTAATAAAAGTATTAGTTAATCTTTTAATCTCACTAGTACTAATCTGTTTTAAAGTATGATTCATCTGTTTTACAAAACAAGATAATAAAAAAAAGGTAAGTATAAAAATCAAAACAATTGTTAAAAAAACTATTTTTGATAATACATTACCTTTAATAAAACCAAATCTTTTATAACCATTTTTCATAGTAAAATATATGCATTAAAAGATAGAAAGATTTAAAAAATTATTTAAAAAAATTATAACACCTACTATTAAAATTAGACAAATCATCACAATAATAATATAAATTAGTGCCCTACTAGATCTTACTTCTTTTTTCAAGTCATTAAAATCATCAAAATCACTTTGCGTAAATTGTAAAGTTTCAGTTAAGTCTTCACTTTTATTTTCAAGTATACTCGGTTTAATTTTATCAGCTTCTTCAAGTGACATAATAGGTGCTGTTTCATTTGCACTTTCTTCTTCCTCATGAACACCATCTACTACAACCGTATCATCACTACCCTTTAAATCAGTTAAAATATCTAATGGATCTAACTCTTCTTTAGATGCTTTTTTCTCGTCTAATTCATTTGCCGTAATAGTATTGATTAGACTCATCAATTCATCATTTTGTTCTTCCTCATCTTCATGCTCGGTAATTTCTAGACTATTTAAAATATCATACTGTGTATCTCTTAATTTTTTTAATCGTTCTTTTTCGTAGTCAACTTCTTTTTCACTTCTAGCTCGCTCTAATATGGCATTGATATCATACTCTCTTGTTTCGTCTAAATTTACATCAGGCACGCTCTCTTCTTCTTCAATTACAATACTTTTTCGCTGAGGTTGCTTATTATACTTCGTATCTAAAATTTTTTTAATTTTTTCAACATCAATATTTTTCGCATTAGTATCAATTACCGTCGCATTAGCTTCTATTTTATAATCATCTACATCATAATCATTGATATTCTGATATAATTTTTCATTTTTGCGTTGTCTTAAAGCAATGTTATTATTTTCTTCATCATAATACTTTTCCATTCTTGTTTTCATAACGCCACTATCCTTTGATTTAATCATATCATATTTTTTTTATATTTTAAAGGCTTTATCTTTTCCTTTTGAAAAACTTTTGATATAATGATAGAGATAGGAGAGAAAAAATGAAAAAAATTATAGTAAATGATAATGCATGCATAGGTTGCGGTGCTTGTATTTCAATTGACCCTGAACATTTTGAATTCAATGATGAGGGTTTAAGTTATGCAACAAATAATGATAATTTAGAAAGCAGTAATTTAGCAAGTGCCATTTCATCTTGCCCAACAAGTGCTATACATATTGAAGAAAACGATAATTGCAACTGTGAAGAATGCGATTGTCCTAAAGGAAATTGCGATTGTGAGAATTGTAATTGCCACTCTGAAGAAGAATAATTCTTCTTTTTATTTTACACTAATTTGACAAGCAAAAGCTTTATTGTTATAATTTTATTAAGAAATGGGGAAAATGTGATGATAAATTATCTAAATGTTTTAAATGAACTCATTGATAAATACAAATTAACCAATAAAGAAAAAAGCAAATTTATTCATTTAATAATGCCTATTTTTACCCACGATGAATTTCAACGTAGAATGAATGCCGATGAATTTGCTCATCACGACAAACTAAGTTTAGGATATCATATTATAAGTGATGCTATTGTAACATACCTTTTTGCTAAAAAACAAAACTTAAGTGAAAAAAGTATTGATACTGCTATAACTATTGCCATGTTTCATGATTTATATGAGATACCTTGGCAAAACTCTGGAATTATAAAATCTCACTTTACAAATAAACATGGATTTACTCACCCCATAGAAGCAGCAATAAATGCATGTACATGGTATCCAAAATATTTTAATCACAATGCTGATATTATTATTGATGGAATTATTCATCATATGTATCCATTCCCTGTAAGAGCACTAGATAATACGCCAGCACAATTAAATAATATGAATAAATTTAAAAAACTTAATTTAAACATCAAAAACTTAATCGTTAATTCTTCCATACGCTTTAAAATAGGTCATATTTCTTTATGTCCTAGTAAATATATTGAAGGAAGAATTATGAGCAAAGCAGATAAATATGTATCACTTTTTTCTGATTTAAAAAGCTTTCATGGATTAAAAGCTTGTATCACAGGAATAAATCCCCATTTAGATTCTTATCAAAGAACAAGAAAAAAACGTTAATTTGCTAACGTTTTTATTTTAAGCTATATAATTTCTTTACTTCTTTAATCGTAAGCTCACGATATTCTCCACTTTTTAAATTACCTATTTCTAAAAAAGCAATTTTAATTCTAGATAACCTAATAACTGGATGTTTAATACTTTCAAATATTTTTTTTACAATATGATTTCTTCCCTCAGTAATTGTAATTTCAATCAATGATGTTTTCTTCTCAAAATTTTTATCTCTAATTTTAAAATCACTAATCATACATCTTCTATTATCAATTAAAATTCCCCTTTTTAATCTTTCAATATCATCTTTATTTAATAACCCCTCAATTTTAGCCATATAAGTTTTTGGTATTTCATGAGATGGATGCATTAAAATATTAGATAATTCTCCATCATTAGTTAATATAATAAGTCCTGTTGTATCATAATCAAGTCTTCCAACTGGAAATACTCTTACATCAGTATCGATATAATCAACAACCGTAGGTCTATTCTTATCATCACTAACACTTGATATAACCCCTCTTGGTTTATTTAATAAATAATATTTTTTAACAAATTCTTTAGAAAGAACAGTACCATCTACTTCAATTATATCTTCTCTACTAACTTTAAAACCAAGTTCTTTTATAACTTCATTATTTACCTTTACCTTTCCCTCTTTAATAAGTATTTCTGCTTTTCTTCTAGACGTAACTCCAGAATTAGCAATTACTTTTTGTAATCTTTCCATATTTACCTCAAATACCCAAAGAGCATATAGCAAAGAAAACTAATAAGTAAAACATAGACAATTAAACCATTAACTCTATCACTTTTCTTTTTCTTACCAGGAACACCTAAAGCCATTGTAAGTAAATATCCTCCTACTAAACCACCAATATGACAAAAATTATCAATACCAGGAATCATAAAACCAATAAGTAAATTGATAACAATTACTGGTATTACTTGAGTTTTTAAAACACTTCCTAAATATAGACGATAATGATACCCAAAATAAAGTAAAGACCCTAGTAAACCAAAAATAGCTCCACTAGCCCCAGCTGATATACTAGAGTGAACTACAACCGATAACAATGAACCTGTTATTCCACTTCCAATATAAACAGCCAAATATTTCCATTTACCTAAAAAACTTTCTAACTGTCTACCAATAATATAAAGTGAATACATATTTACTACTAAATGAATAATACCAATATGTAAAAACATCGAACTAAGAAGACGCCATACTTCCCCTACTTGTACAAATGGTCTATAATTAGCTCCAAATAACAATAAAGTAAGAGCATCTTCACTTCCATTTCCCCAAATATACATAGAAACAAATAAAATCACACACACAAGGATAATCATAGGTGTAATAATTAGTTTTTTAGGTTCAAAAATAGAAGTGAATACTTTATTATCTTCTACAGTTTTAGCATTGATATCATTTGTAACATTAACAATTAAATCAATTCCCTCTTTATCTTTAATAAGTTTATTTTTTATTTTAGGAAATATTTGAACAATATTACTATTTTTTAAAAATTTATCAATATCTTCAAACTTTACAGAAGAAATATTTTTATTATCATCATCTAAATGAACATTATCACCAAGATTCAAAAAAATATTTAAAGTATTCATATTAAGAGATAATGTTTTCTTCTTAATTTGATCAACAACCTTTTTAGTTTTAAAAATATCAAACTGATATTGTTCATCATTATGAATATAATTAGAATTTATTCTAATAATACGATAAGGTCCATCTAGATTTTCTAGCCATATCTCATCTTTTACCCCCCGTACAACTATTGGTGTATAATTCTCTTCAGTAATAAAATAATGAACTAAAGACATAACTAATTCATCAGTTTTATTCATAATATTAAAATGCATAACATTCACCTCGCTGTACTTTTATTTTATAACAAAACATATATTTAGTAAAGAGGTGGAAAGATGAGTTTACTATTTTATCCAAGTTTTGCTCTATTTATTATAATAACTATTTATTATTTTATATACTTACAAAATATCAATTATGATAACTTATTTTTTATTATTTTAAACTTTATCTTTTTAGCCATTCTTCCTCTATATTATTACTACTTTGAAGACTTAAGCTATAGTCTAGGAGCAAGCATTTTTCTTTTTATTGCCTCTTTTTTCTTAAACCTAAAAATAAAGGAAATATTCCACGAAATAAAAATATTTCCTTTTATCTATTTTTTATTAACAAGTATTTTACTTACCATCATTCTATGTGAATTTTTCTATCTTTAAAATTACTTTTCTAAATGATTTAAAAAGTCTTGAAAATAAGATGGAAGTGGACAGACAAATTCCATTTCTTTCTTAGTAATTGGATGAATAAAATTCATTTTATAAGAATGCAAGAATTGTCCAAAAGATGTACATTCTTTTTTAGAATATACAGGATCATTATGAACAGGATAACCAATATATGATAAATGAACTCTTATTTGATGTGTACGTCCAGTCTCTAAAAGACAGCTTACCAAAGTATAATGTTGGTATCGTTTTATTACTTTTAAATGTGTTATTGCTTTTTTTCCATCTTCTACGACAGCCATTTTTTCTCTATTTTGCTTATCTCTCCCAATAGGAGCATCAATAGTAGCACTTCCATTTGGAAATGCTCCATCAAGTAAAGCGATATACTCTCTTTTTATTCGTTTATTTTTAAAATCATCTGCTAATATTTCATGAACTTTATTATTTTTTGCAATTAAAAGAAGTCCACTTGTATCTTTATCAATACGATGAACTATACCAGGTCGCTCATCCCCTCCAACATTACTCAAATGTTTAGTATAATACATAAGTCCATTTACTAATGTATTATTATAATTACCACTTCCTGGATGAACAACTAAACCACTAGGTTTATTTATAACCATTAAATATTCATCTTCATAAACAATATCTAAATCCATATAAACAGGTTTAATCTCATTATCTTCCCCTAAAGCCTCATCATCAATAAGTATTTCATCATTTACTTCAAGCTTATAGCTAGCTTTTACTGGTTTACTATTTACAAATACCAATTTATTATCAATAAGTTTCCCAATAAATTCCCGTGAATAATCAGTTTTACTAGCTAAATATTTATCTATTCTAACATTTTTTTCATCACTTACTACTTTTATCACGTCTATCTTCCCCCTTAATAATAGCAATCAATAGTAAAAACACTCCAACTACAATTGTAATATCAGCAATATTAAATATTGGATAATCATAACCAAATATTTTAAAATCTAAAAAATCTCTAACATAACCTAAAAATAGACGGTCAGCTAAATTAGAAAATATTCCTCCAAAAAGAAAAGCAAAAGCAAGATTATTTCGTAAATTATTTTTAAAACCAAACATAAACTTAATAAGTAAAATAATAGCTATAATACTAGCAATTATAAGTAAATAACTATGATTACTAAAAATACTCCAAGCTCCTCCTGTATTATGAGCAACTGTTAAATAAAAAAAATTAGGTATAACAGTAATACTTTCTTCTAAGTCTATAAAAATTTCAATTAAGCTTTTACTTATTTGATCAATTATTAAAATAATAACAGCTATAATATATGTCTTCTTATTCAAAGTGCTTCACCCTTTTTTAAGTATACCACAAAATTACAAATCTACCAAGATAACATCTTCACCAATTTTTACAATTTGTTTAAATGTAACAGTTATTTCGCCCTCTCTATTTAAAAAACGTCTAAAAAATTTACGAGACATTACAACAAAATATATTATATTCCCCTCATTATTTATTTCGGCATCAACTAAATTACCTAATTGTTTTCCATTATTAACATTTATTATAATTTTCGCTTGTAAATCACTTAATCGCATAAATATCCCCTATTAAAATATAGACAAATTAAAAAAAAAAAGAACATTTTTTAAAATTTAACATATAATAGACAAACTAATTATGCAAAATTTATTTATTTACGTATGCTATTATTGAAAGGAGGAATTTTCAATCGAAAATAATCTTGATAATATTTATACTAATATAGATAAAGATAAGTGTTGTGGAATTATTAAATATTGTTTTAATATTCCCTATAAAGAAGGACCAACAGGACCTACTGGACCTACAGGACCAGCTGGACCATCATTTAATGCTGCTGCTATGGTTCATGATGAATCAAACCTTTTAGTAGCAAGTAATAATCCCCTAAAACTTGGTATTACCAATATTAGTAATGGTATTACTTACGATAAAGAAACAGGAGAATTCACAATTCCCGAAGATGGACAATATTTAATTCACTGGTGGGTTAATGTTAAAAATAAAAAAAATAGTGAATTTACTTGTGAAAAAAATGCTCTTGGTATTGAACTTCATCAATGTTATCCAGAAGATATTTTAATCGCTCACTCATCAACTCACAACAAACTAAATTTCTGTGAAACAGGAACAATTAGTGGCAATGCTATTTTTAATGGACTAGCTAATGCTAAATATAGATTCATAAACACTTCCGATGTTGATTTTGAACTAGTACCGAACGATAAATATTCTGGTTCATTTACTATTACAAAGATAAACTAAAAGATGGAATGCTCCATCTTTTTAATTACAAGTATATCCCTCATTAGTATAATACTCTTTAGCATAATCATAAGTTTTTATTTCCTTTTCATAGCTAATATTTTTTAACTCATCATCACTCATATCTTTTATTTGATATTTAATCACTGCTTTAATATAATTGTCTTTTTCTTCTAAAGACTTTTTTATATGCTCACTTTCTTCTTGTTCTTCCCTAAAATTATTAGCTAAACTAGATAGTAAAAATTGATATTCCTCAGGAGCTTCTACACTCATACTTTCTTCTAAAGTACTTAAATTATCATCTTCGAAGACTAAATATGCTTCTTCTTTAATAGTAGCATCCCCACTTTTTTCTGTTTTTGTACAAACTAACTCTTTCGTACTATCACAACCAGTTAATACAAGTACACTTAAACATAATATACTAACTAAACAATAACGCATAATACCCACCTCACAATAAGTATATCATATAATAAATCTAAAGAAAAGTTTTAATAATTATTTTTATCTTACCCATACTAGTAATGGTGATAAAAATGGAACAATTTAATCAAGAACTTATCAATTTTATAAAAAGTGGCAGTTGTATCTTTACTTGTATTAAAACAATTAAAGAAATATTAAAAAAACAGGGATATCAAGAACTAGAAGAAACATTTCCTAACAAAATAAAAAACGGCAAATATTTTATTATTCGTAATGATGCCTCCATAATTGCTTTTAAAATAAAAAATAATGCCCCAAAATTTAAAATTATATGTACACACGGAGATACCCCATCTTTTTTAATAAAACCAAATTCCCTTTACTATGAAAATAATTATTTAAAACTAAATGTTATTCCCTATGGAGGAATATTAAACTATAGTTTTATGGATAGACCATTATCTATAGCAGGTAAAATAGTAACGAAAAAAAAGAATGAATATCAAAGTCATATTATAGATTTAAAAAAGACAGTTGCTATCATTCCTAGTGTAGCTATTCATCAAAATGATAAAGCAAACTCTAATTTAGATTTAAATACACAAATAGACTTAATGCCAATTATTTCCACAAAAAAAGAATTATCCATAGAACAACTAATAAAAAAATATACTCATATAAAAGATTCATTATTTGAATATGAATTATACTTATATCATAATACAACTCCAGAAATAATAAATGAAGAATTATTTGCTAGTCCAAGAATTGATAATTTATCATGCACATATGCGGCTTTAGAAGCCTTTTTAAAAAGTAAAACCCAAGATAATCAAATATTTGTCGTATTTAATAGTGAAGAAATAGGTTCTAATTCAATAGATGGAGCAGATTCTAATCTTTTAGTAGACACTCTAAAAAAAATATGTGCTAATATTAACTTAGATTTTATAAATGCTATTCATAATTCTATCATCGTTAGTGCTGATAATACTCATGCTAAACATCCCAATCATAATGAATTATCAGACCACACTAATACCCCTCCTATCCATAGTGGAATTATAATATCAAAAGAACTTAATAGTACTACAAACTGTATATCTGCTACTATTCTAAAGCATATATGTGAAAAATATCATTTCCCCTACTCTTATTATACATCAAGAAATGATTATAAAACTGGTTCTACTTTAGCAAGTGCTAACTTAAAGCATTTAAGTATTCCCTCAATAGACATAGGACTCGTTATGTTAGCAATGCATTCAAGCTATGAACTAATCGATTTAGAAGATATTAAAACATTATATCAAGTATTAAAATCTTTTTATGAAATAAAATATCAATATAATAAACAAAAAATTAACTTTTTATGATATAATATCTTTATGAATATTATTGATTATATTAAAAAAAATAAAGACAAAACTTTTAGTGAATTTCCCTTTAATGAAATAGATAATCTTATCTATGCTCTTTTATCTTATCTTGATTATACAAATATTGTTCCTACATTTAAAAAAGGAAAAATAACACTTCAAGAAGCTGCCGAACAACTAAAAAAAACTAAACATCAAGGAATATTTATTTCAAACACTTACAAAATGATTCAACTAATGAAAGATAGCAATCGCTATCAAAATACTATTCTTTATAATTATGTCAAAATAACTAATTCAAATATGCAATTTGCTGCTCTTACAATGAAAATCCCTGATAAAAGCATTTACGTTTCTTTTGCAGGAACAGATTCATCTATCGCTGGATGGGAAGAAGATTTTAAGATGTCTTATCTTTATCCTGGAGCTTCCCAAAAATATGCTTCAAGTTATCTTAATAAATCAATTGGGCTATTAGATAAAAAAATTAGAATTGGTGGTCATTCTAAAGGTGGAAATCTAAGTATATGTGCAGCTATGGAAGCTAATTTCTTAATAAAACATAAAATAACTACAATCACAAACTTTGATGGACCAGGTTTTCTAAAAAAAGAAATTGAATCAAAAGCTTATCAAAGCATAGAAAATAAAATAAAAATGGTTGTCCCTAAAGAAAGTATTATTGGTATGATTTTATATCATACAGACAATTATATTGTAGTAAAATCAAAAGGATATCATATTTTTCAACATGATGCTTTTAATTGGCAATGTAAAGATAGAAATTTTATTAGAGATATTCAAAGTAAAAGAAGTAAAGATTTACAACAAAAGATTATAAAAAAATTAGAAGCTTTACCCCTTAATGAAAGAATAGATATAGTAAAAAATTTATTTTCATTATTCAAAAAGCTTAATATTATAGATACTAAAGATATCAAATTAAAACAAATATTTGAATTATTTAAAAGCTTTAAGAAACTAGATAATGATACAAAAAATTATTTAGCCGAATTATTTATTATTACATTTATAAAATAGAATAGAAGCACTATTTTAATGCTTCTATTTCTTTTGTATCCATTGCGTTTATTAAGTTTATCCACTTAATAAATCTTTTTTCTCGTTTAGTATATCGTATATCGCTTACTAAATTAAGTCTTATCAAATACATTTCTATGTATTCATCCTTGATTCTTCCATAGCTTTTTTATTGATAAATCCATAATCATTGATAAAATCAAAGTTATTGTAATGGTAATTTCCCTCCCTTAGGTTTATTCCTATTACTTTCTTTCTTCTATATGATTTTCACTTTTTGATAAAATACTTTTTCAAATTGTCTTAATTCACTAGTAATAACATATTCTTCATGAAAATATTTTTAATAAACTAGCAAGCAAACATCCATCATCAACTTTATACATTTCATCACTACCTTAAAATAATATTAACACACTAATTATCACAAATCAATTTTTTCTTACCCTAACCTCATCATCACTTTCTAAATACTTAGTAAGCATAGTTGAATTAGTGTGATGATTTTTAATATTATCTTCTATTTTTGCCTCATCATAATTAGCATAACAATATTTACAATAATTAGGACAAGTATTATAAGCACCTATATCTACCATTTTAACACAATTACAATACTTATTATTTCTACTTTGCCATTTTGGATATTTTTTACCTGTTAAAGTATAAACTAAAGACTTTGACACACAATCATCTTCAATAAATCCATACTCTGTTAAACGATTATATTCACTACAAGTTTGTACTGTCATATGATTATTCGCTGCTATAGAAGAAAAAGCAAGTCCAATCTTTTTAAAATCTTCATTTGTAAAATTCTTTAATTTTAAAACATCCATATTTCTTCTCACATTTTTATAATCATCAATAAAAGAAACAATAATACGACTAATATATCCATTTAATAAATAACATAACTTACGAAAAGCTTTAATATGATAATCTATAGTATACTTATCATTCAAAAAAATAGGATCATACCTCACAAATACTCTTTCTTTTCCTAATATTTGACTAATAACTTGAATGTCTTTTATAATTTTTCTTTTATCTATAACATTAGGTTCAATATCTTTTTGATATGAAGTTAAAGTTATTTGAAATATAATAGGTTTTTTAAAGTATTTTAAATAAGGAATAATAGGATGAGGATTTTTAGTACAAAAAACATATAAATCAACATCTTCAATATCTATACGTTGAACTAATTTAGGATAAAAAGGATTTCTAACATCAATAAAACCAGCTTTTAAACGGTTAATAAACCAAGGTGTATAAAAAGCAATAATATCTGTTCTTCCACTTATATTTAATATCATAATATCCCTCATTTACAGTATATCGATAAATAAAAAAATAAGCAAGAAAAAAGGGTTCTTAAACATTGAGGAGTGATGAAAGAAATTTTATCACTCTTTTATGTTTCTAAAAATATTAGTAATAAGCATAATCCTTGCTTTAAAATTCTTAAAGTTTCTAAATCCAAATGCTACCCTTTTTATTAATTTACAAGTATTATTATTTCTTTCCATAACTCCATTACTATAAGTGGTTTCTAAAGTGTTTTTTATATATTCCTTAAATTCTCTTAAAGTATTTAAGGAAGTTTTCATATATTCAGATATTTTTGGATAATCTTGATTAATTATTTTTTCAAATAATGGATAATCTCTTCTTTGTAGGGCATACAAAATACTTTGATATAAATTATATGTTTCTTTTAATTCTTCATTTTGATCCAATATGTAATTTACTACATCTACTTCTGTCATTAGATTTTTAAAACATGTATATTTTCGCCAATAACTACTCTCTAATTCTAATCTTGGCTTTAATAATAATCTCCAATATCTTTTCATTTTTCGATAATTATCTTTATCTTTTTTCATCGCTTTTATTCTTGTTTTATTTAAACTTCTACTGATTAATTGATCAATGTGAAACATATCGATAACAATTAAAGCATTCTTAAACATTTTCTTGATTAACTCTAAATAAGGTTTATACATATCCATCACAACATATTTTACTTTTTCTCTTACTTCTTTCATATAATAACTAAAATATTTAATTAAATCTTCTACTTTTCTCCCTAATACTACATCTAATGTTTTCCCATTTTTTCCATCACAAATATTAAATGCCATTTCTTTTTTTAAGGCTGTAAATTCATCAATACATAAAACTTCCGATAAATAATGTTTATATAAAGTCTCATT
>CANUCD010000023.1 GCA_947856335.1 uncultured Bacilli bacterium
ACTGGTCCATACATATTATATACATATTTAAGAATGAATAAATTTTTCTCATAAATACTTGTTTTCTAAGATTAGAAGGTAAGTTAGTTTTATAAGCAACCATACTATACATGATACCTCTTTCAACAATTTTATTAACAATAGTGTTTTTTAACTCTGGATTGTTAATAATTTCGGCATATAAAGCACGATTTCTTTGTTCTCTTGGTTTGTCTAAATCTACCTCTGCTAATAAAGATGGATAGATAAGACCATCAACATAACCCTTTACTTCTTTTACGTATTCATTCAAATCTTGTGGTAACATACCAAAATTCATTTTAAATCCCCCTTTCAAAAGATGTTTACTATATTAACATATTTTTTGTGGATTGTCAAATTTTTGTTTATTCTATTATTTTTAAGTCATTTTCTTTTAAGTGTTTAATAAATCTTTCTTGGAATGTTTGTAAATCTTTTTGTTCTAGAGTTTTATAATCACTTCCTAGAGTATAACGCACAGTATATTTGTTTTCGTATACTTCTAATAATTGATAATTCTTTATTAGTTTACTTAAAAAAGTTTTTAATACTTCTTCTAAATCTTTATATTTTTTATTTTCTAGAATAATTGTATAATCTAGTACTACCTCTGGATATTTGCTTATTTCTTTAGCAAGCATTTTTTCTTTATTTAATTTACAATATAAGTCAAAATCAATATCAATAGTTACAATAGCTTTTTTCTTGCTTAATTTATTAGTACAGTTTTTATTTAAAACGTTTAATGTTCCTATTTTTATATCATCAATATAGATTAGTTTACCGAGATTTTCATCATAATAAGTATATTCGTTTATATTATCTGTTAATATTGCTTTTTTGTTTTTTAATACTTTAAATAAATAACTAATAATATCTTTAGCTTCATAATAAATGTTTGCTAAATGTTGTTCTGTATCTGTTAAAATAATACTTAATACACGTTTGTTTTCATTATTCTTAATAATTGTAGCTATTTCAAATATTTTAAACTTATCCATATTCTTAAAGTTTTCACTTACAATATTCATAAGAGATAAACTTAAATCGTCTCTTAATATATTATTTGCCTCTTTGCCAAGTAGTTTAACATTTTCTTTCGTAATATTTAGTTTCTTTAAAGTTTCGGTGTCATACCAAATATAGCTATTAACTTCATGCATATTATATTTAGTAGCAAGCAGTCTTTTTACTTTATATTCCTCATTATAAATAGTTTCGTGTTCTTTGATAGTTAAATCAAGTTGTAGGGGTTTAGGAGTAAAGTTTTCTAGGCCATAGATTCTAGCTATTTCTTCTATGATATCTTCTTTTATTTTAATATCTTTAGTTGCTCTAAAAGTAGGTACAGTTATATCATAATAATCTTTTTTTACAGCTACTTTAAAACCTAATTTTTCTAAAATGTTTGTTACTACTTCATCTTCTAGATTTTTACCCATATAAATAGATAAAGTTTTTTTGTCTAGAATGATTTGTGATTCTTTTAAAGGCTTTTTATATATATCTGTTAGATTAGATGCTATTTTCATATCAGGGTTTTCTTTTTCTAATAAGTAAGCTAAACGTTTGATGGCAATATCAGTCATATTAGGGTCTAAACTTTTTTCATAACGAGCTGATGCTTCGGTTCTTAGTCCTAAACTTGTTGCACATCTTCTAATAGATGCAGCATTAAAACAGGCACTTTCTAGAAAAATACTGGTTGTATCAGGAAGAATTTCACTATCTAAACCACCCATGACGCCAGCAATACCAAAGTATTTATCGCCATTTTTAATCATGAGCATTTCGCTTGTTAAATTTCTTGTTACGCCATCAAGAGTTGTATAAGTATCATTATCATTAGCAAGTCCTACTTCAATATTTTTTACTACTCTAGCATCAAAGGCATGCATAGGTTGTCCTAGTTCCATCATTAAATAGTTAGTTAAATCAACTATTAAAGAAATAGAACGCATACCAACATAATATAAGAATATTTGCATATCTAAAGGGGTTTCATTATTCTTGATATTTTCTATTTTTAAACCTGAATAACGCATACATAGATTTTCATCTTTAATTTTAATATCTAAGTCTTCTAAATTATTAGGAATTTCTTTTATTTCTAGTGGTAATAATTCGTGATTAGTTATAGCACATATTTCTCTTGCTATACCATAGTGACCCCATAAATCTGGTCTATTTGTTAGAGATTTATTATCTATTTCAACAATGATATCATCAATGGGCAAATATTCTTTTATATCTTTACCAACTATATAGTTATTAGGTAGTTCAATTATACCATCATGATTATCACTAATACCTAATTCTTTACCACTACAACACATTCCATTTGATAAAATTCCTCTTAGAGGTCTTGATTTAATTTCTATATTATCAATGTGTCCTCCAACTTTAATATAAGCTGTTTTTAAGCCAACACGGACATTGGGAGCTCCACAGACAACTTGGATATCTTCTTCTTCGCCATAATTTACTTTTAAAACGTGCATGTGATCACTATTAGGATGTGGAATACATTCTTTTATTTCTGCTACTACTACATTATCAAATGTATTACCTTTTTTGATGACATTTTCTACTTCTGCTGTTCTAAGAGTAAATGTATTCCAAATATTTTCCCAATCAATATCCTCACTATTTTTAATATAAGTTTTTAATTTATTACATGATATTAACATAATATACCTTCTTTCTAATTATTTAAAATAAATTGAACAATTTAAATTTTCTTGTTTTATACTATTTGCATCTATAAAACTACAATTTGTATAATCGCTATTACAATTAGTTGCAGTAGCACAGTAATTACAACCTACATCATTATTAAATCTGCCCAGGGATTCAATAAATTTAAATATACCTAAATATATTATTACAATGACAATTGACATTATAATTGTAAGTTTTGTGGCTTTTATATGTGTCTTTTTACTAATAATTAAATAGACTAATTCATACATAACAAGAGGAATTATATACCATAATAGTACGGAAATCATATCTAATCCACCGTATCCTCCTAAACATATAGAATTTTTAATATAACATTTAGAACACTGAAAAATAGAATTATCAAACAATATAATAATGAATATAAATACTAATATATAAATAGTAATTCGTATTCCAATTAACTTTAGATATTCTCTCATAATTACCTTATTCTATATTAAATTCACTTAAATAACGAATATCGCCACTATTTAAGACTCTTATATCATTTATTTTATATTTCATCATTGCAAGTCTTGTTAACCCAAATCCAAAAGCAAAGCCAGTATATTCATCAGGATTTATTCCTCCTGCACGTAAGACACTCGGATGAACCATACCACTTCCAACCATTTCTATCCAACCACTATTTTTACAAGTAGGGCATCCTTTTCCTCCACAAATTAAACAAGACATATCCATTTCATAACTAGGTTCTGTAAATGGGAAAAAGCCTGGACGTAGACGAACTTTCACATCTTCATGAAATATCTCTTTAAGTAAGTTTTGCATTACATATAAAAGATTTTCAATTGTAACGCCTTTATCTATTACCATTCCCTCAATTTGAAAGAATGTGTTTTCATGGTTAGCATCTAAATCTTCATTTCTAAATACTCTACCAGGGGAACAAATACGTAAGGGAGCTTTAAAATTCTCCATTGCATGAATTTGATTATCGCTTGTTTGGGTACGTAGAAGCATACCATTATCTAAAAAGTAAGTATCTTGCATATCTCTTGCTGGATGGTCTTTGGGAACATTTAATGCTTCAAAATTATAATATTCTGATTCCATTTCTGGACCACTTACTACTGTAAAACCCATTCTCTTTAAAATGTCTGTTATTTCATGAGCAATAATTGTGACAGGATGTAAAGAACCATTTTCTACTTCAAAATGAATGCTGTCATCAAAAGTGATATTACTTTTATTTTCTAGTTCTTCTAAGCGAAGTGCTACTAGATTTTCCATTTCTTTTTTAGTATTATTTATTAGACTACCGTATTTTTTCTTATCTTCTATACTCATATCTTTAAGACTTGATAAGATGTTTGCTATTTCACTTTTTTTACCTACATATTCTGATTTGATATTTAAAATGTCTGCTTCTTTTTTTGCCTCACTTAATTTTTCTTTTAACTCTTCTTTTAAACTATTTAATTTTTCTTCCATAATAATTCCTCCTTTAAATAAAAAAAGTCTAGAACATTGGGACGCATTAAGCGTGGTACCACCCAATTTCTAGACTGCTCTAGCACTCTTTTCGTTTATAGCACGACATACTCTTAAAACTCCTAAGTTTGAAATTCATACTTTCTTTATCTAAAAGTAATTACAGCCTATGTTACTTTTTCTCTTGGGAAGAACTGAAAGTACTACTTGAAAACTTAATCAACGTTTATGAAATAATTTTAGCACTATCTTTCTTAAAATTCAATTGTTTTTTTATTATCTATTAAATAGTATGATATTTTTAATATATTTTTCTATTCTTTACTAGTGTTTTTTCTTCTCCTTGATGAATGAAGTCATTATATTCTAATCAGTAAATATATCTATATATCTAATACCTGTTTTTTTAGATAAAACATATCGAATATTATTTTCTAAGAAATATTTACCTAAGTCATAATCTATAAATATAAAAATTTAGCTATCTATGCAATTTTTGCTTGACAAAATAAATCTTTTGTTGTAATATACATTCTCGAACATTTAGTTTGTTTGAATATTCTTTTCCATTCTTTGATATACTTCCTTTACTTAACTAATATCAAATTCTACTAATTCAAACAATAAATGTTTTTTAATTTGCTAAAAAGCCCATAGAGGCTTTTTTATTTATATGTATTTACTAATTCTTTTGTGGCTTTATCCTTATTTATTTTATATACATATTCTTCAATCATATCTTCCGTTTTTTCAAATACATAAATATTATTATCACTTATTCTTGCTAAAGATGTTGTTTCTTCATCATTTATATTTAAAGTTATGTTACTATCATAAGTTAATATGTGTTCTAAAATTATTTTTCTATCTTCATTCCAAACAAAATATTCACTTTTTTCATGGTCTATATTTGAATTAACTTCTACTAATAAATAGTTTGTATCAGTATTTATTATATATATATTACTTTCACTAATTAGCAAATTATTTTCTTCTTCATTAAAGATATCCTCTATTTGGGTATCTTTTATATTTTCTGCTAATAATTGATTTAATATTTTAAAACCATCTAAATATAAAGTTAGTTCAATATTTTTTTCTTCAAAGTTAACATGATAGTTACATTTTAGTTTGTGTCTTTTACCATTTAATTCAATATTATATGTTTCATTTAATTCGTTTTCTGTTCTATTACTTGTAGCTTTTTCTACACTTTTTATTTTCTTTATGATTTGGTCTTTTTTAATATCTTGATTCATTAAAGTATAAGCAGTAAAGAAAACTAGAGTAAAAGAAAATAAAATTAAAAATAAGACACAAACTTTTTTCATATATCTTCCTCGCTTTTTAATATTATATCAGTCTAAAAGCTTTTTTAAAACAAAAAAGTTACATTTACTGTAACTATTTGAAAATATTAAACAATTTAGCTTTTCCTGAACTACTATTATTAAGTCTTGAGAAACCAAGAGATACTAGAAAATCGTCTAATATTTGTTCATGTTCTTTTTTATCATCTAAATAAGGAATATTAAAAAACACTTTACTATTTGATTCATGTTCAAAGTCGTTGATGTCTCTTGCTGTTAATACACTTTTATTTAAAACAATCTTTTTATCTTTTAGTTTTTCAAATGCTTCTCTATCTTGACGTATTAGTTTATTTAGTTTAATTAGACCTGGTTCAATTAAATAAATAATATCATTGCATAAATTTCCTTGTGGAGTATCATTTAAGTCAATAAGTATTACTTCAGCATCAGGGTTATTTGCTATATTATAAGATAAATCAAGTGTTGTTGTTGATTTTAAGGATTTATCATTAAAGTATTTAAAGTCTTCTTTATCTACTTCAAGTGCAACAACATTATAGGCAACTTCTAAATGTTTTTTTAACATATAAACAAGTGTAGTTGCTCCAGCATGAGCAGTAACATTTTTAAAACCTACAATACGTAGTCCCCCACTTCCTGTACCAGTAAAAGTATCATATTCTAGTACTTTATCATCACTACTACCATTTAAGTTATGATATTGGGCTACATCTTTATATGAATTAGGGTTATCAATTAAAAACTTAATGGCATTGATATTTCTAGTAAAATTATATATACCCATTGATACTAAAGAAGAAAGATATCCTCCACTATTTACCATAGCTGAATCATCTAGTAGTAGTATTAACTTGCTTGGGTCAAAATTTACAGATAATTTTTGAATATTTTTGATGTTTTGATATCCTTTTATAGCAGTAATATCAATAATCATTTTATTAAAATAAAAGTTAGTGAAAATATTCGCTAGTTCTTCTACCTCAAATTCGCCATTGATACTTTTTATGACATCAATATCTAGCGTTGCTAGCATATTTTGATATTTGTTTGATACTATAACATTCATATAATCCCTCTTTCTATCTGCCTATTTCATCTTGATATTTTTTATCATCTCTTGATTGAAAATTACTTGTTGTTCCTTTTATTGTAAAACTAGATGTGTCTCCTATTACAGGAAGATTGAATTTATAAAAAACTGTTATTTGATAATAATTACTTGTATTAGCGCCATTATATTTTTTGATACAATAATAATATTTCTCTTGTTCTTTAGCAGGTTCTAATTCATCAGAGTTTAAGTCTTTGGCACCATATACACCTGTTTCTTCGGTATCCTCTGGAACACATACACCAACAACATTATAGCTTGTATATTTTAAGTAATTATTAACTAATTCTATTGATTCGCTATTTATTCCCTCATATTTTTCAACCATGTCTATTAGTTCGTTTTTAATTTTTACAGTTCTAGAGTAGTTGATTGTTAAAATGATGAACCCAACAAATAATAAAATAAAGACAATCATAAGTTGTAGTAGCCATGTTCCTCCTATTGTATGTCTCATCTAATCACCCCACTACACCATGGATAACTGCTTGCATCTATACTGCATTCATTTGGCTCATAAATTCTACCTGTTTCCCCATAAATGCTAAATTCAAAAAAACGATTGATAACTGGTAGATCTAGTTGATAAAATACTTTTACTTGGTAATATAGGGCATTGGGTAATTCTGAGTTAGTATTTGCTCTTACGGCTTTCACACAAAATGCAGAATTGTCATAATCAATTTGTCCTTCTCTATCAAAACCAACCCAGCCACTTTCACATTCTCCTGTACTTCTATAGCTTGCTTCTCTAAAATAGTCAGTTATTTGCTCAGCAAAATTATAACAAATATCACTATTACTAGGAGTTCTTGAAGTACAAACACCCCCTTGATTTTTAATTATGTTTATAATTTCATTTTTAACATTAAATGCCTTAGAATAGTTAATTGATAAACTAATATAACCAGCAAATAGTAGAACAAAAATGATTACAATATTAAATAATGAAACGCCACCTACTGCTTCTTTCATTTATTCTACCACCTCAATTAACCTTTCCAAGCGCATGTAATATCATGCACAGCACCATTATTGTCCCTATAAGTACATAAGACTTCACCATCATGAGGAGTTGCTCCTTTCTTGGGACATATTGCTTCATCACATCTAGTGTCTTTGGCAAAATTATTACGAATGCTTGGCCATAAAATTGTAAAGAAAAAAAAGGACAACAAAGCCACTATGATTACAACAATAACTGTTAAATTAAGTTCCCCTGTTGCCTCTTTCATTTATTTTCCCTCCAATTTATTTATTATTCAGCTCCGGTTGTTTCATCTTTTAATAAGTCTTCATAATAACCTGAGCAGTCTAAGTCGTTATGCTCTTCTCCGTCTTCATCTGTATAAGAACAGTTTTGGTAGTTTTCATCACATCCTTGAGCACTTGAACAATAAGTACTTGCTGTAATTGACCTTTGAATACTTGGCCATACAAATGCATAGAAGAATGCTCCTACAGCGGCGATTGCAACTACAGTTACAACAGTCATATTTAATTCTCCAGTCGCTTCTTTCATTTATAATTCCTCCTTTTACTTTTTTCCTATTATTTATTATAACTAATTTTTTACAAAATATCAACAGCGATATCAATTATTATTGTATATTTTGTCAAATTCATCTTATACTCTTGTCAATTCTTTGGGTTTTTGATATATTTATTTAAGAAAATGGTGATTAAATGAATTCAGTACAAATTAAGATATTAGAATTTTTAAAAGGACTTGGAACTATTTTGCTTTATTATGTGATTAGTTTAGGTGCTGGTTTATGCTTGCAAGATTTAAATTTTCATGAGAATCTGGTTATTGCTACTTTATCACAGATTTTATATTATCTTATATTACTACTTATTTTGGGCATACTTTATCGAAAAAGATTATATAAAGATATTAAAGAGTTTAAAAAAGAGTATGTTGGTATAGCATTTAAAAATTGGCTTATTGGTGTTGGGGTTATGCTTATACTAAATATTATTATTTCTTATTTTACTACTGAAGTAGCTTCTAATGAAGCTGCAAATAGAGTACTTCTTAATAGTTATCCTATAAGTAGTATTATTTCTATGGTTTTTCTTGGTCCTCTAATTGAAGAAATAACTTTTAGAGCAAGTTTTAAAAAGGCTTTTTCTAAATGGTATACTTTTGCAATAGTTACTTCTTTAATTTTTGGTATGGCTCATATTCAAAATTTCTTTACTAACTATCAATTAACAGAACTTTTATATTTACTTCCTTATAGTGCACTTGGTTTTTTCTTTGCTAAAGCTTTTTATGAAACAGATAATATATATACATCTTTTCTAGCTCATATGTTTCATAATGGAATGTGTGTTATTATATTACTTATTCTAGCACTTCTAGGAGCATAGATTATGGATAAAAAGATTGTTGTAAAACCTCGTAGAGGGATAAAAATTATTTGTTTTATTATTATCTTTTTAGTAATTGTTTTTGTTTACGGAATGTATATTCATCCTAAAGGATTTGTTACAAAGGAAATTGCTATAAAAGATGAAAGTTTAAGTGCTTCTTATAATGGGTTTAAAATAGTACAGTTTTCTGATATTCATTATGGTAGAAGTACTAATGAAGAAACGTTAAAAAAGTTAGTAGATGAAATAAATTTGATTAGACCTGATGTTTTAGTTTTTACTGGTGATTTATTTGATGATAAAAAGTTAAGTGATAAAGAATTAAAACTTATTAAAAAATATTTTTCTTTGATGGAAGCTCGGTTATTTAAGTTTGCTGTTATTGGGGATTATGATAAAAAATACTTAGATGAATATAAAAGTTTATTAGAAGAAAGTAATTTCATTTTATTAGATAATGAGGCAAAATTAGTATATGATAATAGTAGTGAGGCTATCTTATTTGTTGGACTTACTAATACAACTAATATAGACTCTTTATATAAAGATTACTTTACTATTACGCTTGTACATAAGCCTGATAGCATTTTAGATATTAAAGATAGTAATATTGTTTTAGCAGGACACTCTTTAGGAGGACAAATAAGAATTCCTTTTATAGGAGGAATTATTAAAAGAGATGGGGCTAAGACATATATTGATACTTATTATGATGTCTCAGGAAAAAAGCTTTATATTTCAAATGGTGTTGGTACACAAGACATAAAAATGCGTTTATTTAATAAACCATCAATTACTTTATATCGTTTATATCAAAATTAAAAGAGGATGTTTATTCCTCTTTTAATATTTCATTTATTTTGTTAGTAGCGTTAATAACTGTTTCATTATCTGGTATCATAACATATAGTTTAGTACCACCATATGAATAAGTATAATCTAGTGCATCACTACCATTTAAACTTATATTTTCTATTTGCCATTTAGGAGTTTTATCTATTTGCATTTTAATAAATTCAGTAATAGATTCATTATCAATATTAGTTATGAATGAATCGCTTAAAGCATTTAATAAGCTTGTATATTTAGTAATAATACTTGGGCTAATGGCTTTATTTATTAAAGCTTCAATCATAGCAGCTTGATTTTCTACCCTTACTCTATCTCCCTCACTAAATGATTTTCTTTCTCTTACAAAGGAAAGTGCTTTTTTGCCATCAACAAAGTTATATCCAGCATTATAGTAATATCCATCTTTACTTGTAAAACTGTACTTAGAATATACATTTACTCCACCTAAAGCATCAACTATATCAATAACTGATGTAAAGTTTACTTTAACATAATAATTTATTTTAATACTTAGTAGTTGCTCTAGGGTAGCAACACTTTCTTCTATTCCATATATTCCTGCATGAGTTAGTTTATCTTTGGCATTTTTGCTTGCGAGTGTTACATAATAATCTCTCGGAATTGATGTTATAAGTATTTTATGAGTTTTAGGATTTATTGTAATAATCATATTAACATCACTTCTAGAAACACTGCTTACTGAACCATATGTATCTATACCAGATATGTATATATTAAACGAATCTTTAGTTATATCTACATTATGAGCAATATCTTCTATTTCAACATCTAGGGAAAAATCATATATGACTCTATATTGATTTATAAAATCAGAATCACTTTCGTTAATCATGCTTAATAGTGAGTTTTCAATTAACATTCCTGCAAATTTTTTATTTAAAAAATCATCTTTTAAAATAGTTATATTATCTGTTGTTGTAAATTGAACATCTATATTTTTTTCGATTTTTTCTTTAGCTTCTTTTAAGCCATCAGTTGTAAATGATAAACTGCCGATTACTTCATTTTCTAAATCACTTAATTGTTCATATTCACTATTTTCTAATACAAGCAAACTATAATTTTCTGTTTTATAATTAGTAAAGCCTAATTTCTTTAAAAAACCTATGGTATTTAGTTCATAGATGATAATTAGAACTAGTAAAATTATATATACTATTGATATAATTGTTCCTATGGCTCGTTTTTTAGCTCCCCTTTTAGTTAGAATTAAACTTGTAAATATAATATCAAATAATACTAATAATACACTAAGAACTAAAAAATATTCTCCTGGTAAAATATCTATAAACTTAAATAAACCTAAGGTTAATAATGTAATTATTGCCATAGCAATTGCTAAAAATTTAAAAAATGGAATTGTTTTTTCTTTTCTTTTTGTCATAATTCCTCCTTTTTTGTATTACCATTATATCACATTCATTCTTATTTACATAAATTATAATAAATTTAAAATAAAATAAGTAAAGTAAATGTATAGTAATAAGTAGGTTGTTCCTAATAAGAGTGATGATATAACATCGCTTAAATAGTGCACTCCTAGATATATTCTAGAGTATCCTACTAAAAGAATTATGATTGTTAAAAATACTAATATTATTACTTTTAGGGAAATTATAAGATTGCTAATAATTAGAAGAAAGATAATAAAACCATAAAATGTTGTAGATGTAAAAGTATGTCCTGATGGATAAGAATAACCTTTTTCAAATACTAACCTGTTAATATTGGGTCTTTGTCTTTTAAAAATATTTTTAGTTAATCCTATTAGTAGCCAAGTTATTATCATATTTATAATGATAAGAATAGGAATTGTTTTATCTTTTATAATAATAAACATTAAAAGACATAAAAAAGCTATGTATTTACCATTTGCTAGAGTTGTTATTATCTTATACATATTTGTTTTTAAATTGGTTATTTTAATATGGTTATAAAATTTATTATCTATAACTGTTAGTTTTTTCTTTAACATAAGATTAGACCATATTAAAAATAATATAAATAAAATACTTGAAATCAATATCATAATCATCACTTTATTATTATATACTAAAACTTAGTATTTTTGCTAGTACTATTACTGTTTTTATGTTATAATTAGCTTGTAATTGCCTATGTGGCGGAATTGGTAGACGCGCTGGACTCAAAATCCAGTGGTAGCAATATCGTGTGGGTTCGAGTCCCACTATAGGCACCA
>CANUCD010000024.1 GCA_947856335.1 uncultured Bacilli bacterium
CTCAGCAATATCATGTGTAACCATTAAGGCTGTTTTCTTTTCTGCTTTAAGCATCCTATAAATATCATCACTTACTTTTAGTCTTGCTTGATAATCAAGTTTACTAAATGGTTCATCTAATATCAAAACATCAGGTTTAAGTGCCAGTGTTCTAATTAATGCTACTCTTTCTTTCATTCCTCCTGATAATTCATGAGGATATTTACTCGCAAAATCTATAAGTCCATATTTTTTAAATAATTCTTTTACATATTCCACATTTTCTTCTGTTTTTTCTCTTTTAATTTCTAGCCCTAATAAAGCATTATCTATTACTTTCTTCCAAGGAAGCATAGAATCACTTTGCAGCATATATCCAAGTTTTAAATCTTTATTCTTTATAATTGTTCCTTTTGTTTTAGTATCCATATCTGTCAAAATATTTAAAAGGGTAGACTTACCACATCCACTAGGTCCAACAATTGAGACAAACTCTCCCTCATATAAATCAAAAGAAATATTCTTTATAGCTTCTGTTTGTTCTTTTTTCTTATAATATACTTTATTAAGATTTTTAACACTTAATAATTTATTCATATAAATTGTAAACAAGCTTACTATAAGGAACTTTCTTTTCTAAAAGATTATACTTAATAAGCATATCTTGTAAAGTATTAAATGACTCTTCACTTACATAAGGTGTTTCTAACCATGAATCATACTTTTTATAATTATCTATATTTATTACGATATCATTTAAGGCACTATCAGGAAATTGTGGCAAAATAATATCAGCTGTTTTTTTACTATCATTATTCATAACAAATTCAAGTCCTTTGGCAATAGCATTTGTAAATCTTTTTAGTAAATCTGTATTGTTTTCAATGTAACTTTTTTTGGCATAAAAAGCAGTATAAGGAACTTCTCCAGATAATTTGCCAATTGATTCTACAATACAAGCATCAGATACTTTTGTTGTAGCAGTTGCCGTTGGTTCAAAAAGATTAACATAATCTCCAATCCCCCCAATAAACGTTCCTGATAAAGAAGCAAAATCAACAGCATAATTCACATTTATTTTATCAATATCTATTCCTGCATTACTCATTGCATTTAAAAAGTTAATCGCTGGCATTCCACCTTTTCTCCCCACCAATATTTCACTACCATATAAATCTTCTAATTGAAAATCATGAGAGCAATCTCTTGCAATGATAAACTGTCCATCTCTTTTAGTAAGACCTGCAAATGTTACAAGATAATCCTTTTGTCCACCATCATAAATATAAATAGATGATTCTGTTCCAGCAAAACCAATATCTACACTATTAGATAGAACTGCTGCACTTACTTTATCTGCTCCACTTGTAAGAATTAGATCAATTTCTATTCCTTCACTTTCAAAATAACCATTTTCAATTGCTACATAAAAAGGGGCATAAAACACACTATGTGTTACTTCTGCTAAACGTATAGTTGTTAATTCTTCATCCTTTTTATCTGTTAATTTTATTGATGTTATGCCAATTATCAATATTAAGACAAGAGCGATTAAAATAGTAATTATTTTCTTTTTCAAAATATATTCCTCCTTTATATATTTCACTTGTATTATATTCTGGTTTATTAAAATGGTTAAAAAGAGTTTTTTTTTAAATTTATGAAAAAGTAGTTTACAATTACGTTTTAACCTGTTATAATTATTTCTAGAATAAGGAGTGTTGGTTATGAAAATATTATCTCCAGAAGTGATGCGACTTCTTGATAAGTTATATAATCTACGTGGCAGTGATAGTGTGATTTTTAAAGAAATGGAAAGTGCTCATGAGAAAGCAGAAGAAACAAAAGAAAGAACTACCAAAGAAAAGAGTGCTTTACAAGAAAAAATTACGGGTTTAGAAGCTGATAGCAAAAATCTAAGTGAACAAGGTAAAAAACTAATAGAAGTTTTAAAAGGAATTGATAAAAATGCATATGAAACTGTAATTGATCGTTTGCATATCAATTTTGATCCTGAGGCTTTAGTAGAAAAACTTGATTCTAGCTTACCTGAGACTATTGAAAAAGTAAATGAAGAAATTAAAGCTAGCAAAGAAGAACTTGTCGAAGTAGAAGAACAGATGAATAGTGCAATTACCACAATTGAAGAAATTGGTATTAGAAAAGATGCTGCTATTGCTAATCAAGATAAGTTAAATGAATACTTTGAATTAGCATTATCTGGTAATATCAACATCACAAGAGATTCTATTACATCACTTTTAGAACAATTTGGTCTAAGTGAAGAAGAAACAAGAGAAGCTGCAAAAATCTTAATGTTCCCAGAAGATGCTTTATATGATTATGATGCTAAACTAAAAGAATCAGAGAAAAAATCTATTAGTGAAGTTATGCAAGAAGCAAAAAAACAAGAAGATGCTATTATTGAAGATAAAAAACCAGTTATAGAAGAAAAAATTGAGGTAACTGAAGTTAAAGAAGAACCCACAGAGAAAAAATTGGATAGAGAAGATTTAATTGATTTATTTAATGAAATAGGTCTTGATTATCTAGATTATACTACTAGTGATTTAGACCAAATCCTAGAACACTTTAATGAAAAAGTAATCAGAAGAAATGTTAATATATTTAAAGAAAATGAACTTAACTTAGATATATTCGCTGACCATATTGATTTACTTTATGATAAAGAATTAGAAGCAAAAATGGATAGATTACTTCGTATTGGTAAGAGTGCATTAGATATTTATCTTAATCCAACTGTATTAACAAAGTATGATTATAAAAATTTAGATAAAGCCATCATTTTATTACAAAGTAGTGGACTTGATCCAAAGAAAGTACCACTTATGGCTTATTAGGGAGGTTTAAAATATGACTTTTAAAGAATGGAAAAATATGGGAATAAACCCAGATGATGGGGTACTAATTACTAAGTTTTTGATGGATGTTCATCTAGCAAATGTAGACACAGTAAAAAAGAATAAAGAATTATTTACAAAATATAAATATAATGTAGATGTTGTTCCAGGAGAATTCTTAAAAATATTTACAATGAATGAAAAAGAAGCAGCAGAATTCGAAAAAATTTTAGCAGAAATTGATGAATTAGGGTTAAGTGAAGTTTTTGCTGTTAACTTAAGACCTGCTTCATTTAAAAGAGAATTTTTAGAAAGAGTTAAGTTTTGTATGGCAAATAATTTCCCATACTATAACGAAGATTATAGTCTTATTCCCGAGTTATATAACGTAAATTCTTTTGCTTTATATACAGCATCTAAACCAATGGAAATGATTAAAACAGTTCAAGAATTAGATGAGATGAAACTTCATGAAAACTTGCATCCTGAGGAAAATAGCACAAAAACAAATGAAGAAGCATTAAATAAACTTGATGCTGAAGATAAACAAGTATATAATCAAATTATTGAAAATCTAAATTACTTAATATTACAACATCCAACTAATGCTTACTTGCCACAAGTAGTTGCTAATATTACGAAAAATGTTATAAATGCATTATTAAGAAAAGAGTATCGTTTCTTACCACTTGGTGATGTTATTGATGGAGTTATGTTCGACGGAATGGATGTAACACCAGAAATGGAGGAAACAAGAGAACTTATCTTAGGTGCTTTTCCTGAAGAAAAAGAATTAAATGAAGGAAGAGGGTTAGCATGAAATTTTTAGAAAAATTTGGTTTTAAAAAAGAAGATATAGAAGCTTTAAAAGAAAACTCTACAAGTATACTTATTAAAGAACTAGAAGCCCAAAAAAAACTAGTTTCTAAAAACTTAGAATATCTAAGGGACATGGGAGTAACTAATTTAATTGATATTTTTATTCATTATCATGATATGTTTTTGATGGATAATAGTAATTTTATAGAAATATTTAATAAATATGACCAAAAAGATTTAGTTTCAAAATTAGCACAAAATGTTCAAATTATGGAATATTTATAGTTTGAACTTTTTTTATAAGAACTCTTGAAATATTGAACAATATTTGATAGAATAAAAGAGTATTGATAATAGGAGGAATAGATATGGCTCTAAATAAATTGAAAAATCTTTTTAAAGATGTTGATGATGATGAGTCTTTAACTGGTACAGAAGATGAATTTTATAACATAAGTGAGGCAGATGCTTTAGCTGAGGCAGATAAATCAGGAAATAAAATGATTTTATTAGAGCCAAGAGCCTATTCTGAATCACAACAAATCGCTGATTATTTAAAAAATCGCAATAGTGTTGTTGTTAATTTAAAAAGAGTTACTTCTGACCAAGCCAAAAGAATTATTGACTTTTTAAGTGGATGTATTTATGCAATTGGTGGTACAATGCAAAAAATAGGCGTAGGTATTTATCTTTGTACTCCAAAAAATGTAAATGTTCAAGGTAAAATTAGTGATGAGGCTGAGAAAAGTAAAGCTGATGTAGAAGAATGGTAAATTGTAGTTTGTCTAGGTGGTGAGCACTTTTGAGAAAGTTTAATTCAAGTATCAATGGATATAATAAAATAGAAGTCAATCATTTTGTTAATCAAGTAACAGAAGAATATGAAGCAATGTTAAATAAATTAAAAAAACAAGATGAAGAGCTTGAAAATTTAAAAAAAGAGTTAGAAAAATATCAAAATATGGAAAATACTCTTAATCGAGCTTTAGTAGTTGCAGAAGATGCTTCTAATCAAATTAAAAGGGTTGCAAGAGATGAGGCAAAAGGAGTTATTGAAGATGCTAGAAGAAATGCTTCTAGAATAGTTAATGATGCTCTTTTAAAAGCTGATAAAATAGAACAAGATGCTGAGACTTTAAAAAGAAGAGTAGTCATCTTTAAAAGAAGACTTAAAAGTGTTGTAGACGAACAAATGGAATTTATTGACAGTATAAATGAAGATTACTAATGGGTTTTAAACCCATTTTTTCATTTATTTTTTAATCTATTTATATTATAATAGTGGTAGGTGATTTTATGATACAAGTTCACAAAAAAGATATAATTAAGTTAATTATTTTTAGTGTTATTATTATATTTGCCTTTATTCATATTAAAGAAATATGGGATTTCTTAAGCTTTATAATCCATCTTTTATTTCCGTTTATATTAGGTTTTGTCTTAGCTTTTATTTTAAACATAATGATATCATTCATTGAAAATAAATTATTAGACAAAAAGATGAAACAAAAAAATAAAAGAGCAATTAGTCTTATATTATCACTTGCTCTTATATTTACATTTATTATTATTTTATTATTACTAATTATTCCTCAACTTAAAAATACAGTATCTTTATTTGTAGAAAATATGCCTTACTATGAAGAAAATGTAAAAGAAGTTTTGAGTCATTTAAATATTGATGATAGTATTATTACCGATATTGAAACAACATTATCAGATTTAGGTAATACAGCTTTAGAATATATTAAAAATAATAGTGATAAAGTAGTAGCTACTACACTTGGTGTTGCTACTAATGTTATTAGTATATTTGTAAATTTTGTTGTAGCAATTGTTTTTGCTATATATTTATTAGCTGAAAAAGAAAAACTAATACGCCAACTAAAACAAATATTACAAGCTTATTTACCAACAAGTCGTATTAAAAAGTTACAAGATATGTCAAAACTATCTGGAAAAGTTTGTGCTCAATTTGTAATAGGTCAGTGTACAGAAGCAATCATTATTGGTATTTTATGTTTTATTGGTATGCTTATATTAGGTATTCCATATGCAGCAACTATTTCTGTTTTAATAGGAGTTACTGCTTTAATTCCAATTTATGGAGCATTTATTGGTACAATTATAGGAGCATTTTTAATATTTATGGTTAGTCCTATTAAAGCACTAATATTTATTATCTTTATTCTTATTTTACAGCAATTTGAGGGTAATCTTATTTATCCAAAAGTAGTAGGTAAATCAGTAGGACTACCAGGAATATGGGTTTTTGTTGCAGTTACTATTGGAGCAGGTATAGCAGGTATATTAGGAATGCTTATAAGTGTACCTATTGCCTCAATTTGTTATAGCATACTTGCAACAGATGTTCATTATCGTATTGATGAGAAAAAAAATAAAAAGATAATTAAAATAAAAGGAGGAGTAAAATCATGAAAAGAGTTATTTTAGTAGATGGAAATAACTTAATGTTTAGGAGCTATTATGCAACTGCTTATACAGGCAATATCATGAAAAATTCCAAAGGCTTTCCCACTAACGCCTTATATGGTTTTACAACTATGATAAATAAAATCATAAATGAAGAACAACCAGAATATATTGCAGTAGCTTTTGATATTGGTAAAAACTTTCGTAAACAAAAATATGATTTTTATAAAAAGGGAAGAGCATCCACCCCAGATGACTTAATAAAACAAATGCCAATTGCTCGAAAAATATTAGATGCAATGGGAATTAAGTATTTAGAATTAGAACCATACGAAGCAGATGATATTATAGGCACACTTGCTAAAATGGCTGATTTAGATAAGGAATATGATGCAACTATTATATCTAGTGATAGAGATTTATTACAACTAATTAGTGCTGGTACTAATATCAAGCTTTTAAAACAAACGGGTTTTATCAAATACAATCAAGAAACATTTATGGATGAATATAAAATTGAACCAATTAAAATTATTGATTTAAAAGCCCTAGCAGGAGATTCATCTGATAATATTCCAGGAGTAAGAGGAATCGGCGAAAAAACAGCTCTAAAATTATTACAAGAATATCAATCTTTAGAAGGAATTTATGAACATATTGATGAAATTAAAGGAAAAACTAAAGAAAAATTAGTAGAGGATCGCACTAATGCTTTTATGAGTAAAGAAATTGCTACTATATACCGTGATGTTCCCTTAAATATTTCTTTTGATGATATTAAATATAAAGAAGTTAGTGAAGAAAAATTAAGTGAAATATTTGAGGATTTAGAGTTTTACTCTTTACTTAAGAACTTCAAGAAAAAAGAAGTGTCTAATAATGTCGAATACATAGAGGTAAATAGTTTATCTCAAGTTATATTAGAAGATGAAGTAAGTATATACTTAGAATTAAGTGAAGAAAATTATCATAAAGCCGATATTATTGGTATAGGACTTAGTGATAAAAATCATAATTATTATTTAGACGCCTTGTATTTTAAAGATATACCAAATATTTTAAAAGATAAAGTTGTCTATACTTATCATGCTAAAGCTCTAAATATACTTTTAAAAAGAAATAATCTTGAGGCAATAAATATCAATTATGATTTAATGATTTCATCTTATCTTCTAAATGGTTTTACGAAAGATGATATTGCTTACTTACTTTTGCCAGAAGGTGTACATGTTGAATTTTACGAAGAAAATTTAAAAAATCATTTTGAAAATAAAGATAAATTAAAAAAAGATATCATCTTAAAAAGCAAATATATTTTTGATACAAGAGACCGTTTTATCAACGATTTAAAAAAAGAGCAAATGTATGAATTATTTTCAAATATTGAAATGCCTCTTATATCTGTATTAGCAGATATGGAATATTTTGGTGTATGTGTAGATAGTAATGTACTAGATGAAATAAAAAAAGAAGCAGAGGCAAAACTAGAAGTATTATCTAAAGAAATTTATGAAATCGCAGGAATTGAGTTTAATATTGCCAGTCCCAAACAACTAGGAGAAGTATTATTTGAAAAACTAGGACTTCAAAATGGCAAAAAAAATCAAACGGGTTATAAAACAGATGCATCTACATTACAAAAATTAAGAGGAAAACATCCTATTATTGATCTTATTTTAGAATATCGTAATTATAGCAAAATTATTTCTACATATACTCTTAGTTTGGAAAACTCTAAATTCCCAGATGGAAAGATTCATACTATTTTTAAACAAAATCTAACAAGAACAGGAAGATTATCTAGCGTTGAACCAAACTTACAAAACATTCCTATTCGTGGTGAAGAGGGAAGAAAAGTTAGAAAAGCCTTTAAACCAACATATGATTTATTCTTAAGCATCGATTATTCTCAAATAGAGCTACGTATTCTTGCTCATATTTCTGGGGACAAAGAACTTATTGATGCTTTTAAAAAAGGTGCTGATATTCATACTAAAGTAGCCGCTGATATATATGGAGTAAGTGAAAAAGAAGTTACTAAAAGAATGCGTAGTACAGCTAAAGCTGTAATATTTGGAATTGTCTATGGAATTAGTGGTTTTGGTTTAGGTGAAAACTTAAATATTAGTCCTAAAGAAGCTCAAGAATTTATTAAAAAATATTATGAATTATATCCAGGAGTAAAAAGATATATGGATGAAATAGTAAAAGAAGCTTATGAAACTGGTTCTGTTAGAACACTATTTAATCGTAAAAGAACAATTGAAGAGTTAAACAATAGAAATTATATGATACGTTCTAGTGGAGAAAGAATTGCTCTAAATACCCCAATTCAAGGTACTAGTGCTGATATTATTAAAAAAGCGATGGTAATGGTATTTAAAGAATTTGAAAAACAAAATATTAAAAGTAAAATAGTTTTACAAATACATGATGAACTAATAATTGATACATTAAAAGAAGAAGAAGCACTTGTAACTAGTATTGTTCAAGATGTCATGGAAAATGTTGTTAAATTAAGTGTTCCTCTAAAGGTTGGAATTGCTAAAGGTCATGATTTATATGAAGCAAAGTAGGAGTAAAATATGCCAGAAATAGCAGAAGTAGAAACTGTAAGAAATACTCTAAAAAAACGTATCTTACATAAAAAAATAAAAGAAGTTCAAGTTTTTTATGCTCCCATTATAGAAAATGATTTAAAAGATTTTCAAAGTAAACTAATAAATCAAAGTTTCATCGATATTAAAAGAAGAGGAAAATGGCTTATTTTTGAAACAGAGGATTATTATTTACTCTCTCATCTTAGAATGGAAGGTAAATATTTTATCAAAGCAATAAGTGAGGCAAAAGAAAAACATGAACATATCATCTTTGTATTTACTGATAATTCAACTCTAAGATATAGAGATACTCGTAAATTTGGGAGAATGAAACTTATTTTAAAAAGTGAACTTGAAAATACTGAATGTATAAAAAAACAAGGAATAGAACCATTAGATAAAAACTTAACTGAAAGTTATTTACTAGAAAAATTTAAAAATAAAAAAATACCCATTAAAACAGCATTACTTGATCAAACAATCATTAGTGGTCTAGGTAATATTTATGCTAATGAAGTATTATTTGCTTCTAAAATATATCCTTTAACTTTAGCTTGCCAGTTAAATTCAGAAGATTGTAAAAAAATATGTTTAGCATCAAAAACAATTATTAAAGAAGCAATCAAAATGGGAGGAACAACCATTAGAAGTTATACTTCTAGCCTAGGAGTAACAGGAAGATTTCAACAAAATTTAAAAGTACATAAAAAAGAAAATGAACCATGCACTATTTGTAAAACTATAATAAAGAATATTAAAATAGGGGGAAGAAGCACTTATTATTGTCCAAATTGTCAAAAAGAAAAGCAATAACTATTCAAAGAAAATAGGTTTATTGCTTTTTTCATAAGATAAAATATTATTTTTACTAATTAAAGAATAAACTAAACTAGCAATAAGTTCATATTTATATTGAAAAGTATTAGGAATAGGAATTAAAGATATTTCTAAATCTTCTTTTAAGTTATGCAAATATTCTCTACCTCTTTTATTAAACCCCAATATTTTAATATATTCTATACTAGCTAGTTTATTTATTTCTTTTGGTAATCCAATAAGTATATGTACTAACATACGAGATATCTTATTATAAGTATATCTTTTTGTTTTAATACTTAATATAAATTCATTTAATGATTTAGCTTCTACAATTTTTTCTTTTAAGCGATTTTCTATTCCCTCATCAACAGTTAAATATTTATTTAATTCATTATCAGTTAAAATCTTATATTTAATAAACAAAAATAAATCATCTAAAGAAATATCTTCAATAAGTTTAAGTGTTTTTCTAGGTACATAATTAGATATATCTTCATTATTTTTTAATCTATTTCTAATATTACTAGCACTAATAATATGTGAATTATCTTCTAAATCATGATAAGAATTAGTTCTTTTTATAGATATAGGTTTTATATTAAGTTTATTTTTATAAATAGCTTTTATATAAGATATACCCAGTAAATCATTAGGATTAAAAACATTTTCTAGAATATTAAGAGCTTTTGCCAGAGCAGTTGGATAATTGATACCACTTGCTAATAATTCTTTTACTTGTTCATTATACTTATCATCTTCTTGAATAAGAGCAACTTTTTCTAGTGTTTTTATATCATTTGTTTCACTCCCAAAAACAATAGATGTAACACCAAGATATCCAAGTATCTTTATTGCTGCATCAGCAAAAATATCTGCACTTTGTGAACCAAAAATAAAGGGAAGTTCTACAACTAAATCAACTCCATATATTAAAGCTAATTTAGTTTTATTTTCTTTTGATAATATACTTACTTCTCCACGTTCTAGAAAATATCCATTTAATACTAATACAATTGCTTTTCCTGGAAATAATTTTTTTGTTTGTTCTATATGATAAATATGTCCATTATGTAATGGATTATATTCACAAATAATACCTACTGCTTCCATTTATACCACCTTTTTAAGTATAACAAAAAATATTAACTTTTAATATTTAATAATTTGATTTTATTTATATTATTTAGTTGATTGTAAATGATATGTCAATTAAAATATTTAGGTTCATCTATTCTACCTAAAAGATAATCAGCACTAATATGATACTTCTTACATATTGTATATAAAAAGGGAGTAGCGATAAGATATCTACCTCTTTCATAATCAGCAATAACAGATTGCGTAGTATTTAATTCTTTAGCTAACTTCTCTTGAGTAAGTTTATGTTCTTTTCTAAATTCTTTTAATCTTTTACCATATATTTTTAAATCAAAAATTTCTTTATTAGAATATTTCTTGTTTTTAGTAAAGCCTAAAATATAATCTATTGAAACATTAAAAAAATCTGATAAAGTAATTAAATGCTTAGATGGTATAATAGCATATTCAGTTTCATATTGACTATATACTTTACCTTGAATATCTAATTCTTTTGCCACATCATTTTGTAATAAATTTTTTTCTTCTCTTAATTCCTTTAAAGTTTCTCCATAGTGCATAATAAAATCACCAAAAACATTTTCTCATTTAATAAAGCTAAATTGTTTTAATTCACAAAATACCGATATTTTTCTTGACTTTTAGTATATCCAAATTTATAATAAATATATAAGCTAGGAAACTAATCATTAGAATATGATAGTATATTTTATTGAATTATAAAATGAAGCCTAGCATCATGTTAGGAGAGTTATTATGGAGTTTGAAGTATTAAAGAAAAGTCATATAAAAAGAAATATTATTATAGGAGTAGTAGCAGTACTAATAATTAGTGCTTTAGTATTACAGTTTACTCATGCAAAGTATAGAGTAACAAAAAGTGTGC
>CANUCD010000025.1 GCA_947856335.1 uncultured Bacilli bacterium
TATACCTATAATTTTACTCATTATTCATCATTCCTTTCATTATTTTCTTGAGTAACATTTCTTTCATTTACTTTAACCATCGCTGGTCTAAGTATTTTATCCTGATACATATAACCCTTTTGCAAACAATCTAAAACAATATTATTTTCAAAATCATTATTAGTATCAGTCATAACAGCATTCATAAAATTAGGATCGAACTCTTTATGCAAACATTCGATTTCCTTAACCCCTTTATTTTCTAATATTTCTTTTAATTGATCATAAATCATTTTAAAACCAGTTAAAAACTTTTCTTCACCATCTTGCTTAATGCTTATTGCTCGCTCAAAATTATCAAGAATAGGAAGTAATTTCTCCATCAAATCAAATCCATCATATTTATAAGCATTAGATAGATCAATTTCACTTCGTCTTTTAATATTTTGCATTTCTGCTGTAATACGCAGCACTTTTTCTTTTAAATCAAGATTAGCTTTTATTAGTTCATCTTTTTCTTTATCAATTCTTTTTTTATATTCTTTTTGCTTTTTCTTTACAGAAGTTTTTTCCTCTTCTTTAGTTTCTTTTTCTAAACAAGTATCTTCTTTTTTAATCTCTTCTTCCATTTTCATCACCTTTTTCCTCTAACCATTTATTGAGAATATTTAAAACTGCCACCACGCGATTATATTCCATTCTCTTAGGTCCAATAATAGCAATTGTTCCTTCCTCGCCTCCTAAAGAATAACTTGTCTTCACAACCGTTACATTTTCATCAAAATCATTATCTTTTCCAATATAAATGCTAATATCACGATTATCTTTCTTCTCAATTTTTCTTACTTGTTCTTCATCTTCTAACTTACTAATTAACTTACTTATTTCTTCAATATCATGATATTCCGGTTGATTTAACATTTTTGATTTGCCGACAACATGGATATTCTCACTATTATTTAAAAAATCATGAAAAGCATCATAAAAGATTCCATATACAGCCTCATACTGTTCTACTTGCCTAGAAATAATTGGCTTAATATCATATTCGAGTCTATCAGCAATTAAAGATATGGGAGTACCAACTAACATCTTATTAACAATTTCACTAATTTTTACAACTTCTATCATATTGATATCAGAACTTAGTGTAAATTGTTTATTCTTAACAATTCCCTTATCAGTACATACAAGTGCAACTAATCGCCTATCATCTAGAGGAATGATGTTTATTTGTCTTAAAACATTTTCACTACTTTTCTTTCCTAAAGAAACGCTTGTATAATTTGTAATATCACTAATAATTTCCAAACATTTTTCAATTGCATCACTAGCTGCTAAATTTCTGGTTGTAAATAATGGTTCTAATTTTAGCATATCACTTTTATCTAACTTTTCTGGTTCCATTAAATTCTCAACATAATATTTATAGCCAGCTTCACTTGGAATACGGCCACTAGATATATGATTCTTCTCAATATACCCAAGTCGCTCTAAAGTAGCCATTTCATTCCTAATTGTTGCACTAGAACATTGAAACTTATCACATAGATGTTTAGAACCTATTGGTTTAATTTCTTTAATATAGCACTCTACAATTTCTTTTAATAGCTTTTCTTGGCGTTCATCCATATTTATCACCTATATTAGCACCTGTTAATTCTAAGTGCTAATACCATTATAATATTATGCTTAGCACTTGTCAATATATAACTGCTAATTTTAATTAAATTTACACTTAATTGTTTAATTTTAATAAATAAGATAATAAAACATATATTTTACTATGAATATTGGAGTTAAATTACAAAGAATAAATACTGAAAATTTTATTTGGCTTATTTATTTTTTTATTATTATTGCTGCCCTAATATCAAATGAATATGAAAAACATTACTTAAAAACTGGTGATTTAAAGGGGCAAAAAATATTTAAAACTTTAAATATTACGGTATTTTGTGTTGCTTTTTTTATTTATTTATATTTTGTAATTACAAACTATGAAAATATTGAACACTTAAAACAGACAAGCACAAAAAAAGAAGTAATAAGTGCTCACTTAAATCTTATTGCTTCCCTACTATTTTTAGTCGCTGGTGGTATTTCTCTATATGCTGAAATTAACAAAGATGATTTAGATACAGATATAGGTTTAGTGTAAACTTATATAAGCATGCCCACTTTCTATCACTCTATCTTGTAAATAAGCAAGTTCGCTAATACTTACAACTTGATATCCCATAGAATAAAGTCTTGGAAGTAACTCTTCTAATGCTTCTACACTTGTCTTATAAATTTCATGCATCAAAATAATAGAACCATCATCTACGTGTTCAATAATATGATTTACAATACGTTCACTATCATGATATCGCCAATCTTCTGGATCAATATTCCATAAAATAAGTGGATATGAAACAGTTGAAAGATTTTCTCTATCATAAGCTCCATACGGAGGTCTTACATATTTTATATGACTACCTGTAATATTATAAAATAAATCATCAGTCTTTTTAATACTATTTAAAACTACATCAGTAGAATTCTTACTAATATTTATATGATTATATGTATGACTTCCCACTTCATTACCTGACTCATAAGTATTTAAAACACATTTTTGACAACTATTCATCATTGTTCCTACCATAAAAAATGTTGCATGAGCTTTATTTTTAGCTAAAATATCTAATATTTGTGAATTATAAGCACTACTTGGTCCATCATCAAGAGTAAGAGCAACTACCTTTTTATCTTTACTATAATTATAACCATCTTCATTTTGATATTCACTATCTAATTCATGAGTAAAATCTAGATAATCATGAACTTCTTGATAATTGATAACTAAAGATATTTCTTCTTCTACATCATAAGCATACTCATAATCATAGTAATAAACAATCATTTTATTATTATAAACAGTATATACTTTTCTTCCTTTACCATTTTTAATAGTATCAGCAATAAAACTTGGATATTTAAGATCAAGAAGTTCTTCTTCTTTTTTAATAAATTCTTCCCATTTATCTTTCTTAATAATATCTTTAATATCTAGTTCTTCACCTGTTTTTTTATCAATTAAATAAGACTTATATTCTTCATCTTTAACAATTAAACTATAAAACTCTTCTATTTTATCACTTTCATATAAAGGAGTTAAATTTTCTTTTAGTTTTCTTATCTTTTCTTGAACATCAACACTAGAAACACTAGGAACAGAAGGCTTATCTTCATCTAAAGTTAAGCCTTTTACTAAGAAAAAGGTTGCTATCACAAATAAAATAATAATTAACACACCAAAAACAACTTTAAAAACTTTATACTTCATATTATCACTACCTATATTTATTATAGCAATAATTAACAATTTTTTACATCTTTATTCTGAAATATGACATAAGATATACATAACATAATCACAATATAAATAAATAAGACCATAATTGATAAACCAAGGGATGCCCCAAAGGGTTGCTTTATACCTAAAACTAAATAACTAAAATCCCAGTAGAGAGCTACACAAGCTTTAAAAATAGGAAAATTATAAATATTTGCAAGATTAGCTAAAATATTAACCATTAAATAAAAGAGAAAGCTTAAAGTAATCGCTGCCGAAGTAGAAGTTGTCACAACACTTAAAGTAAAAGCAAACAAAGCTATAATAAGATAAACTGGTAAATTAGCAAGTAGTAGCATAACTAAGTAATTTATCACAGAATAAGTCTTAATTACTCCCAAACTATTTATAAGAACAGGTATACTAAGTGAATCAAAACCTATAATTATTCCCCCAATTAGTAATTCAAACAAACACATGAAAACTATAACAACAGGGATAAGTATGAGCACCGTTAATAATTTAGAAGTTAAAATAGTTATCCTCTTATATGGAGCAACAAGTAAAGTCTTAATAGTTCCTCTAGAATATTCCTCACTTACAATAGAACCAGCAATCATAATCGTATAAATAAGTATAAACAAGCCAAATTCTCCTGGAAAATTCATAAACACTGCTCTTAGAGTATGTTCATTTAAAACATCTTGCTTATTTTTTAAAACATATTCATGAATAGCCATCTCTTCATTTAAATAATCAAGTCTACTTACTTCTTCTTCGGTTAAATCATCATCATGTAAAAGATTAACATATTCATAAGTATTTTCTTCTATGAATTCTAAAGAACGATGTAAATAATTATTGCTATCATAAACAATATTTTCTTGCTTACGATAATTAGCTATTTCTAATAATTTTTCATATCTTTCTTGTTCAATACCAGAAGTATTTTTTACTCTATTTTCTAAATAATTTATTCTTTCATCTAAAAAATACTGCCAATCATGATTTTCTAAATATTTTATTTCTAAATCTATTTGTCTTTTTGTATCATTCGCTAAATTTTCATCTTCCAAAATATATTGTTGCTCATAATAATCATAAATATCAGAATACATAAAATGGTTAATAATATAATTACTTACTGTATCAGAATAAGCAACTTTTAATTCTTCTATTTTAATGGTTGTTAAATTATCAACATATTTTATTAAATCTTCTTCACTATCTAAATCAAAAGTAAGATTTTCTTGTTTTAATTCTTCTATATTTATTTTTTCTTCTACATCACTATTTAATGGTGTTTTATATATAATATTAGTCAAAATACAAAACAAAATAAAGATAATTGTAACAATATAAAAACTCTTTTTATTTATCAATTTAACAATTTCATTATGTATAAGACGTATCATATTTTACCTCCTGCCTTTTTAATAAATGCTTCTTCAAGAGTTAAGTTTGATTTAATAACTTCATATACCAAAATATTATTTAAAACAAGCTCTTTAATAAATAAAGCAATATCTTCTTCATCTTTTAATACTAAAATATGTTCATCATCTATTATTTTATCTTCGCCATTTAATAAAGATTTACACTTCTTACTATCACTAACTTTAATAGTATACTTACTTTTATCTAAAGCTGTTAATTGTTCTATTGTTGCCACATCAATTACCTCACCATTAGAAATAATAACAACTTTATTACAAAGATTTTCAAGTTCACTTAAATTATGACTTGATATAACTATACCTACTCCTGTTTTAGCAAGTCTTTTTAATAACACTCTTAAATCTTTAATCCCCTCAGGATCTAATCCATTAGTTGGTTCATCTAAAACAAGCAAATTAGGAGAATGAAGTAAAGATAAAGCAATTCCCAGTCTCTCTTTCATTCCTAAAGAATATTTACTTACTTTTTCATGAATACTCTTTTCTAAGCCTACTAATTCTACTACCCGATATATATCATCTTCCAAAACATTCGTATGCATTCTAGCATAGAGTTTTAAATTCTCAAATCCAGTTAAATACAAATAAAAATCTGGATTTTCAACAATAGCCCCCACTCTACTTATTGCTTTTTTAAAATCTTTTTTTATATCATATCCATTTATTTTAATAGTTCCTCGTGTTATCTTTTGAAGACCCAAAATACATTTAATGGTTGTTGTCTTACCAGCTCCATTAGCTCCTATAAAAGCTAAAATATCTTTCTCATTTACTTCAAAAGAAACATTCTTTAAAATCTCTTTATTACCTATTTTCTTTACTAATTTATCAATTTTTAATATATTCATTATTTCCCTCACTAGCTTTAGTATACCAAAATAAATTAAAAGCACTCAATTACTATCATAACGAAAACTCTTCTAAATTGCAAGTATAAAAGTTCGACAATTATTTTTTCTTTAACTCTTTAACTAACTTACCCCTAATATTTGAATAAATATTATACTTTCTATCTAAATCCCACTCATAAGAATGTTCTAATTTCGATACAAAAAGCTCAAACTCTTCTAAAAGCAAGCATAGAAAAACTGATAATTTTATTTATCAGTTCCTACATACCCACACTTCTCACATAAAACATGTTTATTTTTAATTACAAGGATATTTTTACAGTTTGGGCAAACTTCTCCTGTTGGTTCATTCCAAGTTGCATACTTACATTTAGGGAAATTACTACATCCATAAAATATTTTACCCTTTTTAGTTTTTCGCTCAACAATATCATGACCACATTCTGGGCATTTAGCTAAACTTTTAACTTGTTTTTCTTCTTTTTTTACATACTTACAAGTTGGATAATTAGAGCACGCTACAAACTTACCAAATTTACCCTCACGAACAACCATATCACTTCCACACATTGGACAAACTTCTCCCGTTTTTTCTGGAGCTTTTTTCTCCATCTCCTTAAAAGCTTTTTCTACTAAGGGTTGAAATTCATCATAAAATTTTTGTAATACCTCAATATTATTTATTTTATGTTCTGCTATTTCATCTAGCTCAGTTTCCATATTAGCCGTATACTCTACATTAACAATATTACTAAAAAATTCTTGTAACTTATCATTAGTTTCAAAACCAATTTCCGTAGGATAAAATTTCTTTTCATCTAACTTGACATATCCTCTATCTAAAATAGTTTTCATAATAGTAGCATACGTACTAGGTCTACCTATTCCAAGACTTTCCATTTCCTTAATTAAACTTGCCTCAGTATATCTCGAAGCTGGCTTAGTAAAATGTTGATTTTTCTCTATTTTTAAAGCTGTTATTATATCACTTGATAACATTTTAAAATCAGGTAAAATAACATCTTCGTTATCTTCATATTCATGATATACTTTTAAATAACCATCAAATGTCAAAACACTTCCTGTTGCTTTAAATAAATAATCATTATTCTCTAAATTAACGGTTGTTGCCAAAACTTTAGCATTACTCATTAAATAAGCAAGAGTTCTAATATAAATAAGTCGATATAAACTATATTCATCTTTAGTTAAATATTCTTTTAATGATTCTGGTGTACGCATAATACTAGTAGGTCTAATCGCTTCATGAGCATCTTGAGCATTCTTTGGTTCTTTACTAGCTCTAATTTTACCAACATATTCATGACCATATTCACTTAAAATAAACTTTTTAGCATCTTCAACAAAAACATTAGAAAGTCTTGTGGAATCAGTACGCATATAGGTAATTAAACCAACTGTTTCACTTCCAATATTAAGTCCTTCATAAAGTTTTTGAGCTATTTGCATAGTTTTACTAGATGAAAAATTAAGACGGTTCGCTGCCATTTGTTGTAAAGTAGATGTCCGAAAAGGATCTTTTGGCTTTTTTAATTTTTCTTTTTCGGTAATACTTGCTATGTTAAATTCTTTACTTAATTCACTTAATACTTTATCAGCTTCATCTTCAGTTTTAATTTCTATTCTTTTATCTTTATATTTCTCCAAACTTGCTTTAAAAGTATCAAAATCTGCCTCAATAGTCCAATACTCTTCTGGAATAAACGCAAGTATTTCTCTTTCACGGTCTACAATCAGTTTTAGAGCAACACTTTGAACACGTCCTGCACTTTTACCACCAGTTTTTCTCTGCATTAGTTTTGATAAGCGAAAACCAATAATTCGATCTAACATTCTTCTTGTTTCCTGACTTTTAACCAAATCCATATCAATCTTTCGTGGATGGTTAATCGCATCTATTACAACATCTTTAGTAATTTCATTAAATACTACTCTTTCTGATTTTTCTGGCGTTAGACCTAAAGCATCATATAAATGCCATGATATTGCCTCTCCCTCACGGTCTGGATCAGTCGCAAGTATTACTTTATCACTTTCTTTAGCCATTTTCTTTAAACTTGCTATATCTTTAGCTTTTCCTTTAATAGGAATATAACTAGGAATAAACCCGTTTTCTATATCAATCCCTAGTCCGTACTTTCCTGTTGTTGCTAAATCTCTAATATGTCCCTTACTAGATACAACATGATAATTATTTCCTAAATATTTTTCAATTGTTTTACTCTTCGCCGGAGACTCGACGATAACTAATTCGCTCATAATGATTCCTTTCTATTTGGAAGTGGTAAGATTATTTAGGGATTCCTCTAAATAATGAAAGTAGTTTTTCTCAATTGCTAAACCACTCATTTCTAATTTTAACCTCACTTTAGTATTAAATGCAAGTATTTCTTCACGAGAATAGTTTTTTTGTGTATAATATTTGATTTTATTTGTACTAGCATTATAAAAAGCAAGTTCGTTTTTCCAAGATCCGTCGACAAAAACAACTAATGATTCATGATTTTTACTCAAAGCATCACTACCCATATAAAGTCTTGAATCATAATCTAAAGAAAATAAATTAGCAATCGTTGGCAATATATCAACTTGACTTGTATATGTATCTATTTCTTTTTTCTTCAAAGATGATTGATAAATTAAAAGTGGTGTTTTATCAGCATTATTATCAACAGATATATCATCATCAAAATAAACATTTAATTTATCTGTACTAATAGAATATGGATAATGATCTGCAAATAACACAATAACTGTATCATGAAGTATTCCTCTATCTTCAAGACCATCTAATAAAACCCCAATTGCCTCATCTACTACCTTTAACTTAGACATATATCTTTTTAATTCTGTACTATAACTTGATGGAAATAAATCCATATACATATCCCCATATTCACTAGACATATTATAAGGCATATGTGAACTAACAGTCGTAATAAAACTCATAAATGGCTTAGTAGAATCTCTATTATCCAAAATTTCTAAATACTTTTTCATTAAATCAACATCACTAGCCCATGTATCATATGCAGGATAATTATAACTAAAATCAAGCCCTAAATCTACAGCATTATAAAAATGACTACTTCCCATATTTTTATGAATAGTTGTTCTATCATAATACCAATCATAATAATCATGAAAACTACTAGTTTGATAACCTTTATTATTAAATAGATTAAAAATACTTTCAAAATAAGTATTATTTTTATATGCATTAGCTGTGCAATTATTGTTAATTGAATAAAGACTAATCATTGCTCCCATTTCATTATTACCAGTACTACAAATATTTCTTGGTGAATAATGATTAGTAAAAGAAATACTATGCTCTAAAAGTTCATAAATATTAGGATAATACTTTTCATCTAGCATTATATTACTTCCTGATTCTACCATAATCATAATCACATTTTTGTCTTTAAACATACCTGTATACTGATTTTCTACATCTTCATCCTGACGAATAAAATATTTATTTAAAGTATTTAATTTGCTATCACTTTCATCTTCAATAATACTTAACCAATCTTTGTTTTTAATAAGTGTATGTTTTATAGCTTCACTATCTGTTTCTTCTTCTTTATTATCACTTTCTAATAACTCGTTTGGATCAATCGAAATACTAGATAAAGAAGCTCCAGGAAGAAAATATTCTTTAATATCTAACAACCCATAACCAATATAACCAAAATTTCTAATCACTAAACTAGCATTAGTAGGCTTTTTAAACAATTGATAAGCAGATAAAGACTGATATTTATCTTGCATAAAAGAAACTTTCAGTGTAAAACAATACCCCAAACTTAAAACAATGATAATAAAAATAGGTATCATTTTAAACAATATAACTTTATTAGTTAATCTTTTTTTAGGCATATCTATACATACTCTTTTTTCTAAAAATAAATAATATAAAAAAAGTAAAATAAAAGGAATAAATAATGTATAAAAAGAAAACTTAAAGCTTCCCAAAAAGTCTTTAATATAACTAGATACTGCCCCTAATTGTGTACTAGTTCCGATACTTGCGTATACCCCTAAAAAGTTATGAAAACCAAGTTCTGCCATCCCATAAATAGTCGCTACTAAAACCCACAAACAATTCCATATTCTACCAACCATTTTTGGTAAAAAAGAAGATATATAAGCTAAAAATAAAGCTAAAATATTTAATCCTAAAAATATCCGTATACTAGCAACACCCAAAATAGGAATATGATCTATCAAATGAAATAAAATCTCTAATAAAAGAAAACAAACTAAAAATAAAATATAATTATGAAATAAACGATTAGACCAAAGTATCTTTATCTTCTTCATTTTGCAACTCCTCCAAAATAACTTTAACTGGTTTATAAGTCATTCGATACTCATTAGTTATACCATATTTTTTAAGTAATTCCAAGTGTTCTTTAGTAGGATATCCTTTATTTTTATTATAATGATATACTGGATACTTTTTATCAAGTTCATACATAATATGATCTCTTGTTACTTTAGCAATAACAGAGGCTGCAGCAATAGATAAAGATAGAGCATCCCCATGAATAATAGGACGTGATGGAATATCTATATCATTTAGGCTCATAGCATCGCTTAAAATATACTTTGGAGTAACATCTAAATTATTAAGGGCTATATACATAGCTTCTCTACTTGCTTCTAAAATATTGATTTCATCAATTCTCTTAGCACTAACTATTCCAACACCTATACTAATAGCTTCTTTTTGTAAAACATCATAGAAGTATTCTCTTTTCCTTTCGGTTAATTGTTTTGAATCATTTAATCCTTCTAAAACATAATTCTTAGGAAGTATAACAGCCGCAGCAACAACAGGACCTACAAGAGGACCTCTTCCTGCCTCATCAACTCCTGCAATTAACGTAATATTATTTTTATATAATTCTTGTTCATATTTTAATAAATTAGAGCTCATGATCAAACACAATTCCTTTTATATTTTCATTTTTTATATCATTGATAATTTTTAGGCTTACTCGTTCATAGTCTACTTCCCCATTTTTTATTGCTCCCATATTCTTAGCAATCGTAAAATAAGCATCTTCTATATTTAATCCCAAAGGATTAGACATTACTTGATATCTTTCTTGTAATTTCTCTGGATAATACTTATTTAATTTTTGTAAGATATGAACTGCTATTTCATTTTCATCTAACACTTCTACTTTAATCGCTGAAAAAGAAGCTAAATTAAGGGCAACTTCTTGTTGTTCAAGTTTAGGCCATAATATACCTGGTGTATCTAATAAAGTTATTCCATGTTTTGTATTAAGCCATACTAAACCCTTAGTAATACCAGGTCTATTTCCAACAAGAGCTACCTTTCTTCCAATTAAACGGTTAATAAGAGTTGATTTGCCTACATTAGGAATACCTACAACTAAAACTCGTATATCCTTTTTAATTAGTCCTTTTTCTTCTCGCATCTTTTGAATACTACTAGCAAGAGTATGAGTTTCATCTATAATTCTTTTTATATCTTCTTCTTTATTTAAATCGACAAGCAAAACTTTTGTCCCTAAATTTTCATAATATTTAACCCATCTTAAAGCCATTTCTTCATCCGTCAAATCTTTTTTAGTCATAATAAGTATTTTAGGTTTATTCCCAATAATATCATATATATTAGCTATCTTAGATGATTTAGGAATTCTACTATCAACAAGTTCATATACAATATCAATATGTTTGTATTCCCTCATCATCAATCTTTTAGCTTTTGCCATATGACCAGGATACCAGTTAATTAGATTATTATTCATTTTCATCACTTCCTCATAAATCTATTATATTATATCATGTTTTTACCCAA
>CANUCD010000026.1 GCA_947856335.1 uncultured Bacilli bacterium
TAACTAACATTTGTATTTTGTTTTTCATACCATGAGAATAATCTTTTAATAATTTGTCTCTATCTTCTTTTTTTATTTTAATAAAATCAAAATATTCATCAATCGTATAAGATGAATTGATTTTTTTACTATTGATTTCTAAAAAGAATTTTAAAAATTCTCTTGCTGTTAAAAATTCGGGAACTAATGGTGTTGAGATGACATAACCAATATCATCAATAGTAAGTTTTCTCTTTTTATTGTCTACTATATAAAATGTACCACTATCGGGTTTAATATCAGCATTTAGACAATTAAAAAAAGTTGTTTTACCTGCTCCATTTCTACCTAATAATCCATATATTTTATTGTCTTCAAAAGTAAAATCAATATTTTTTAAAACTTCTTTCTTTTCAAAACTTTTACTTAAATTTAATACTTCTAATTTCATATAAATCTCCCTATCAAGAATATCAAAAAAATGAGTGTTTGACAACTAAAAACGAGATAAATTTTGTTCATCTATTTTATTTAAAATACTTTCAGTTAATAAAAATAAAGTATCACTGGATAAAAAGCTTTTAATAAGTGGGTTTATATATAAAGTTTTTTGATATATCACAAGAGCTGGTATTTTTTCAATGAAAAAGTTTTTGGGAAGTGGTATACCAAGACTTCTAAGTTCAGTGGTTGTTGTAAATGAGGCGTTAATTACTTGGTTTAGTTTTTCATTGTAGTTTTCTTGCAACAATTTAATATCACTTCTTAATTGGGTTATTTCTTCTTGTAATTGATGGAAATGACTTTTAAAATGAGTTGATACTAAATCAATATAATCTGTATAATTCATATAGTCTAAAAATATATCTGGGTTTTGATAATCTATTTGTTTAGTTAAAGACATACTTAAAAAATCATCAAAATATTTGATAGTATTTTCTAAAGTAGCTTTTTTGCTATCTAATTCTTCTTTTATTAAGTTTATTTGTTCTAATGCATTCATAACTCCACCTAATAAAATTTATTATAAATAAAATAATAGAAAAACACAAGAAAAAACTATTTTATTTTTTTAAAATAGCTTTTTTGATTCCAATATATGGTAATGTAGCACATATCTTACGAGCCTCAGGAATGTTTTTAAATATTTCGGCTTCTTTTGGTAGAAAACAATCTTCATTTTGAAGCATTTTAGTGAAATTATTTATATATTCTTCGGCTTCTTTTTTGGTTTTTCCTATTAAATTTTCAATCATTATTGATGTAGATGCAATAGATATAGCACAAGCTTCGCCATCAAAGACGATATCTTCTAAAATATCTTTATTCCACTTAATATATAAATTGATATTATCAATACAAGATTCGTTTCTTGAGTTTACTTTCTCATAATTATCATGAGGCATATTCCTGTTTTTGGGATTTAAATAATGCTTCATCAATATTTCTCTTTCTTTTTCAGTCATTAAATCATCTCTTTTACTATTTTATCATAATCGCTTAATAGTTCTACTAAAGCATCTATTTCTTCATATGTATTATAAAAATACAAGCTAATACGGACAGAATTTTCGATACCTACACTTGATTTTAATATTTTAGCACAGTGATTACCTGCTCTAACACATATATTATATTTATTTAAATAATAAGCTACATCTTGACTAAATATACCATTTACATTAAAAGATACTATGCCACTATCACTTTCAATGTTAATTATATCAATGTGTTTTATGGGAAGTAACTTTTCAATTAAATAATTTCTTAATTCTAATTCTTTTTTATGTATATTATCCATTCCTATTTGATTTAGATATTCTATTGTTTTGGCAAAACCAATAACTCCTGCTATATTTCTTGTTCCAGCTTCTAATCTTGTTGGTAAATCTTTTAGATAAATCTCATTGGGGTTATCAAAAGATTCATTCATTCCTCCCCCTAGGATAGTTGGTTCTAAATGTTCGAGAAATTCTTTTTTACCGTATAAAACTCCTACTCCTGTTGGACCACACATCTTATGAGCAGAAAAAGCTAGAAAATCAATATCTAAATTTGTTACATCAATACTCATATGGGGAACCATTTGAGCTCCATCTAAGACGACAAATATATTGTGTTCATGAGCATATTTAGTAATTTCTTTAATTGGTCTTATATCACCAATTACATTTGTAATACCTGCTATACTAATTACTTTTGTCTTATTAGTTATAGCATTTTTTACATTATCTAAAGTTACATAGTAATGATTATCTAGGGGAATATAACCAATTTTAATATCTTTTTTGTTAGATAGGCGAAACCATGGTAAAATATTTGATGCGTGTTCACTTGTTGTAAGTAAAACTTCATCTCCAGGCTCTAATAAATTTTTAAAAAAACCATCTACTATCATATTTAAAGATTCAGTCGTTCCACTAGTAAAAATTACTTCTTCAATATTTTTAGCATGAATAAAATTAGCTACTAATTCTCTTGCTTCTTCATATTCTTTATCTACTTTATAAGATAAATCATAATCCCCTCTATGAGCATTCGCTGGATAATTTGTATAATAATCTGTCATTTTATCAATGACTATTTTTGGTTTTAAGCTAGTAGCACTATTATCAAAATAAATGATATCTTGTTTTAATAAAGGAAAATCTTCACGGTTCATATTATCACCACCAATTACTTTATCTTATTCTGTATTTATAAATTAACTTATAATAATCGCCTGTTTTTAGGCATTATAGTTCTACTTCTTTGTAATAATTCTTGTAATTCTAGAGAAACTTGTAAATCAAAGACATTTTCTAAATTACGAATAGTTATTTCTTCTTCCGAGTCTATTCCCCCCTTAATACTAAGTAAAATATCTTCTTTTTTAGTACTCAAAAGATATTTAGTAACAAATCCGTTTACTAAAGATAGTTCATCTAATAATACTTCTTCGCCATTTTTTATTTCATAAATAGATAAAACTGTTTCTAATTTCTTTTCATATTCACTTTGGGTATGAAAAAATCTTTCTAAATATAAGTTTTTCATCTCGATAATTGATGTATTTTCTCTTATAATAGAAAAATAATAAGCATTTAGGTAATAATCAATATCATAAGGAACAAAAAAGTGGAACTTTTTATCTTTAATGTAAATATCAATTGTTAAGTTATGAGAGTTAATCTTTTCTATAACTGCTTTTTTATCTATTTGTTTTCTATATTTTACTAAGCGAGCATATAAAAAATTTATATCCCAATCTAATTTAAAGTGATACTTTTCATCATCGATTTCAATAACAAAATCATCAGAAAACAAAGTTAAAAATATTGGTTTATTTTTATATAAAGCTATAAAAGATAAGATTCGTTCATCACTTTTTAAAGTAGTTGGAACACTTTTTAAAACAAAATTTTTTTCGTGAGTAAAACTTTGTAAAATATGCCCTATTGCTTTAAAAGTATGTTTATTTTCTATAATAGCTTTTTCTAATGAATTATCATATATAAATGGTAAAAATTCGCTATTTTTAAACGTATAATCTCTTTTCATCATTCACCTATAAAAAAATATGTTACTTCTCTTGTAACATATTTAATAAATCAATTTTAAATTTGTCTTTAGAAGCATTTGCTTTTGAAATCATTATTCCTTTGTATGTTGCAAGCTCACTCATATGACCCTCTAACAATATATTTGTTGGGGTAATGGTATCAAGCATAATTGTTTCTTCATCTAAATAAACAGTATAATATAGTTTTACTTCACCATGAACGGCTGCAAACATTTTATCACTTGGAAGTTTTAATTCATATTTTACTGTATTATCCTTTTTATTAGTACTAATACATTCACCAACAAATTCTCCGTTTCTAAGAAGTGGATAATACTCAAAGTTCAATTTTTTAAAAGCTAGCATATTATATTTTTTTAAAGCTCTTTCTAGTTTTTTGAACTCATTTTCGTTAATATAATCTAATACATATCCTTTCATAATTTAACCCCCTATTTCAATTACGTATAAATTATAGCATATTTTATTTTTTTTGTCAAATCAGCGTAAAAATTAACAAAAACTTATTGATTTTTTTCTATTTTTAATTTTACAATCGTTAATCCAGGATTCCATATATCAAGCCGAAAAGAATCAACATTAGGATTTTTCTTTAAAAGTTCATGGATACGATTGCGTAAAATATTACTACTTCTACCATGAATGATGCCAATATAGACATGACCTAGTTTTACATTATCTTGAATAAAGTCATTTAGAAAATAAACAACTGTAGCTGTTGTTTCGCCATGAACATTTAATATGGGTGATGATGAACTAAACATTTCCATTTTGGTTAGGTTCGATGGTAGGAATAGATGCCCCTCCAACCATAAAGGCTGGTTGTTCTTCTAGCGTATTACTTGGTATTACAAATTTACTAGCATCTGGTATATCGGGAAGTTCATCTACATCAGTTTTGATAACAGGTTTTACTTCTTCTTTTGGTTCTTCAACAATATGGAATTTTTGATTATAATAATTTATAACTTCCCTTAGGGATGGTGTTGATGTTCTACCACCCATTTTACCAACAGAAAGACCTGCAGCAATATTTGAGTAAGTTATTGTTTTTTCCATATCAAAATTATTGGCTAAACAATAAACAAAAGCTCCATGGAAAATATCTCCTGAACAACTTGGGTCTACTACTTTAGTCTTTATTCCTGGCATAATTTTAATTTCGCCATTAAAACTATACATAGCTCCCATTTCTTCTAAAGTTACAATAATATTATTATTTGGATAACGGTCTTTTAGTTTTTTATATACTTGAACTAGACTTGAAGAGTTGTTAAAATCAATTTTTACGCCACTTACAGCTTCAGCAAAACCTTTAGAACATACAATGTATTTCATGTATTTACATAATTCAAGTAAGTTACTATCTACTCTCCCTGCATCAATGATACTAATAGCTTTAGGAAATTTATTTAAAGCATTTATTGTTGCTGAATATTCTTTTCCGTCTGTAAATATAACATCAGCATTAAAATTATATTCATATTTCTTTAATTGAGGTTGGGTTGCACCAACAACATCAAAACGAGTTCTTGTTCCCATTTTTTTGTTTACTAAAATAACGGAAAGAGGTGTACCAATTTCATATGAATTTTCCATAAGATCGGTTTTTACGGTTGCTTGTTCTAGTTCTTTTCGAATTTTTGTGCCATAATCATCGGAACCTACTACGCCAGCAAAATAAGAAGTCTCTCCCCAACGGGCAAGAAGATAGGCAACATTGGCAGCTGTACCTCCCCCTGCTTCTATTTTTTCGCTTAATAAATACTTTGTTCCCTCAACTGGGTATTCATCTACTGGACAAGTAATATCATAGCTTGTTCTACCTATGCTTAGTATCGTCATTTAATCCACCTCTTACTATTATAATCATATCATATTTTCAATAAAAAATAAAGATTTTAAAATTAAACTTATTCTAATATTGCTTTAATTCTTCTAACCCCTGCACTACTAGCTTCTTCTTTTGTGATTTTAAAATGTCCAAGCTCTTTTGTGTGTTTAACGTGTGGTCCACCACATATTTCTTTTGAGATACTTCCTATAGTATAAACTGTTACAACATCAGCATATTTTTCAATAAACATAGCTTCAGCACCACTTTTAATGGCATCATTTTTACTCATAGTAGTACATACTACAGGTAAATCTTCTTTAATCCATGCATTTACTAAATTTTCTACTTCTTTTTTTTCTTCATCACTTAATTTATGATTGCATGAAAAGTCAAAACGCATTCGCTCTTCGTTAATGTTACTTCCTTTTTGATGAACATGAGGACCAATTATTTTTTTTAAGGCTGCATTTAGTAGATGAGTTGCTGTATGATATTTAGTTTCAATTTCACTATGACCCATAAGTCCACCCTTAAATTTTCCTTTAGAAGCTGTTCTTGATAATTCTTGATGAGCTAAAAATTTTTCATGAAATCCTTTAGTATCAACCTTTAGATTCGCTTCCTTAGCCATTTCCTCAGTAAGTTCAATTGGAAAACCATATGTATCATATAATCTAAAAGCATTATCTTTATCAATTATATCTCCTATTAAATGCTTCTTTAATTTATCAAATTCTCTTAAACCTTTTTCAAGAGTACGATTAAATTTAAGTCCTTCTTCTTTTAGACAATTTAAAACGATTTCTTTATTATCTTTAATTTCTGAGTAATAATTTTCGTATTTTTTAATAACTTCAAGAGCAATTGGCTCCATCCAATTTGTATTCGTATCAATATCAAGCTTTTTAGCATAGCGAATAGCTCTTCTAATAAGTCTTCTTAAGATATAACCTTGATCAGTATTACTTGGTTTAATACCTGCTCTATCGGCACTAATAAAGACGCTTGTTCTTATATGATCAGCAATAATACGCATAGCAACTTCATTTCCATAATATGATTTATTACTTATTTTTTCAATAGCAGCAATAATTTCTTTCCAAATAGAAGTCTCATAATTATCATAAACGTTTTCAAGTACTGCGACTACTCTTTCTAATCCCATACCTGTATCGACATTTTTTTGCGAAAGTTCACTAATAGTCCCATCTTCATTTTTACGATATTCCATAAAAACATTATTCCATATTTCTACCCATCTATCATCTTTAGGGTTAAATACTTCGGGAATTTCTTCATCACTTCTAAAATAGAATATTTCTGTATCTCCTCCACATGGTCCTATGTCTCCTGCTATCCAAAAGTTATCTTCTACGCCTAGATAGGCAATTCTTTCTTTAGGTATACCAAGACTCATCCAAATTTCTGCTGATACATCATCTTTTGGTATTTCTTTATTACCAGCAAAAACAGTAACCGCTAATCTTTCTTTGGGTATTTTAAGTACTTTGGTTAAAAACTCAAAGCTATAACTAATACTTTCTTTTTTAAAATAATCGCCTAGACTCCAATTTCCAAGCATTTCAAAGAAAGTATGATGGGTCTTATCGCCTATACTATCTAAATCAGTTAGACGAACACATTTTTGAGCATCACATAATCTTTTTCCTTTAGGGTGTGGTTCTCCTAATAAATAAGGAATTAGTGGTTGCATTCCAGCTGTATTAAATAAAACTGTTGGATCATTTTCGGGAATTAGAGGAGCACTTGGTATTAAAACGTGCCCATGGGATACAAAATAATTTATAAACTCATCTTTTAAATTCATCTTTTTTCTACTCCTTTTACATAGTTAATTACACGGTCATCTAATATTTCAATATTATCATTTACAATTGTTATATCAAAATTACTATAATTTTCAAGAGCTGTTTCAGTAATATGCATTTGCTCTTCTATAGTAAGCTTACTTGGGGCAAATTGATTTACAACATATATTGCATAAACTTCTTTAAAAGTTTTTTTTAATTCATCAATTTCAATGGGCAAGCGAACATCATCTATTATAACTGTATCAAAATACATATTATATACTCTAATATCTTCAATCATACGATTAACAAAAAATAAAGGCATGTCCATATTCTCACGAATAGTAACTCCTAAATCTTGTAAAAACTTCCTAGGTTTTGGTTCTTTACCATCCCATTTAATTATTTCTTTAGCATATGTTTTTATATATTTACTAAAACTTGTAATAATAGGTTTTTTACCTATAGATAAATAATAACTTTCAATAATTTTGGCAACTTCGCCCTTTCCAGAGCCAGATTTACCAGCGACTAAAAATATTTTCATAAAATCACCACACAGTAAAAATATTATATCATTTATTTTTTTATTTGACAATTCAAATAAATAATGATAAAATGATTATCACTTGAAAGAGGTTGCGATTTTTATTAGTAATAATTTAATTAAGCAGATATTGTTAAGTTATGAAAGGAAAAATCGCCGAAGTTTAGAGAAATAGTCTGCATTTTTCTCTTTACTGGGGAATTATAAAATATATAATTCACTGTCGTATCAAAAGATACGGAGCGCTTATCAAGATTAAGTGGTGTTTAGCCATGGTTTTTGCGCTCTCAAGTCGTAAGCCATGGTTTTTTTGTGGCTAGAACTTGGAGATGATAATATGAAAAATGACTTTTTTGAACAAATGAATTATAATTATCAAATATTTGCTTGGGAATGTGCAAGAGTTAGTAGAAGATATGATAATATCAATTTTTGTGTTTTACAATGTGAACCTTATTTTCAAAATTATAGAAATCTTTATCAAATAATTAAAAAAATTAGTGATTTTTATAATGAGAATTGGCTTGGGAATGCTGATTATATTCATATTCCTGATGTAAGAGGTGTTTGGGATAATTATTTAAAGTACCCTATTATTTTAGCATATCAAAAAATAGATGATTATATCGAAATCTTGGGTGTATCAACAATTAAATATTTTGAAAATAAGAGTGATTATGTTAATCCATACTATCCTCTTTTAAACAGAAAGTTTTTTGAAATTACAGGTATTTTAGTAAAACAAAATAGTGATATTAAAAATATTGGAAAGCATATATATGAGATAGTTTTAAATGGATTAAATAAATACCAAAGCATTTTACCTCCATTTGATGTTATTTTTGTTGCTGATTGCAGAAATTATATGAGTATTAACGGAGCAAGAGGTGGAGCAGAATTTACTAGATTAAATAGTAATTTAGATATATATGGAGAGTTAGTTGGTCTTTATACATTAAAAAAAGATAATGAGTTAGTGGAAGCTCCTACTTTTGTTGCTCGATTTAATTTTAATCAGCCTTATAAAAAAAGCATACCAATTACCTTTAATTATCATATAACTGATAATTTATTTGCTGGTTTATTAGATAATATTCATTTTTATTTATATACTTATGGGATTAAACCTGGAATTGAAAATTATGATGATTGTGCTTTAGTTACATATTATGAATTAGAAAATAGCAAAATCAATTTAGATGATATTACAATACTTCCAAATGGTACAGAGCTAGGAAATGATCGTATCCCTTATATTAGAAAACGGGTGAAAGTACATGAATAATACAATAAATTTTTTTAAAGAAATTGCTTTAATTCCAAGAGAATCTGGCAATGAAGAGAAAATTGCTGATTATTTAACTAATTTTGCTAAGAAAAGAGGTTTAACTTGGTATAAGGATAAATATAATAATGTTTTGATTAAAAAAATAAATAAAAAACTTCCTTGTCTTATTTTACAAGCTCATATGGATATGGTTTGTGTAAGCAAAGATGCTAATTTTAATTTTAATACTAATCCTATTAAAGTTATAGAGAAAGATGGCTATTTATATGCAAACGATACAAGTTTGGGTGCTGATAATGGAATTGGTGTAGCTCAAATTTTGAATATTTTAGATAGTAATATTCCTTGTAATATAGAAGCTCTTTTCACAACTAGTGAAGAAACAACTATGATTGGGGCTAAAAATTTTGATGTATCACTTTTAAATGGTAATTATCTTATCAATTTAGATGGATTTGATGAAAATACTATTTTAACAGAATCAGCTGCTTATTATGATTTAGTTATGGACTCTACTTCTCTTTCTTGGGAATATGAAAAAAAGAATAATACTTACTTAATTAAACTTGAGGGGTTATTGGGAGGTCATTCTGGATATGATATTAACAAAAATGCTGGAAATGCTATTTTATTAGTAGCAGAGTTTTTAAAACTTTTAGATGGTAATCTTGTTTCGATTAAATCAGGGACTAAAAATAATGTTTTTCCATCAAGTGCTACTGCTATTATTGCAACAGATATAAATAATATCGAAGAAATTACTAAACAATTCTTAGATAAATACCATTTTTTATATCCAAAGTTAAATATTAGCTATAAAAAAGTCAAAGACGAACATAAATATTTAAAAAACACAAAAGAATTTTTAGATTTTCTTACCCAATTTCCAAGTAAAGCAATAAATTATGATGAAAATAAAAGAGTTACTACTTCAATAAACTTGGGGGTTATAAATAATACTCATTTAGAAATAGGACTTCGCAGTTCTAGAGAAAAAGAAGCTTTAAAAGCCTTAGAAAACTTAAATAGTTTAGCTTGTAAATATTCTTTTAAATTAAGTAAGGAAGGCTATCAACCAGGATTTTATATGGATAAAAATGCTAAGCTAATCACTTTACTGGCTAAGAGTTCCCCATATAAAAATAAACCTCATATATCGATTGCTCATATTTCTACAGAAGTAGGTTTTATGAAAGAGAAAATGCCTAACTTAGAAATTGCTATTATTTCTCCTAAAATTAGATATGCTCATTCTATTAGGGAATGTGTTTCAATTGATTCTATCTATTTAGTTGATAAATGGTTAGAAAAGTTTATTATTCAGTTTAATGAATTTTTTGATAATTAAAAAAAACTAGATTTTATTTCTAGTTTTTATTTTAAATTATTTAATAATTCTTCTTTTTTCATCGTAGAATAACCTTTAATACCTTGCTCTTTAGCAATAGCTTTAAGCTCAGTTAAAGTCATTTTACTATAATCATTTTCCTTTTTAATTTCACTTGCTTTAGTAGTTTTAACTTCAGTTTTTACAGTACTTTTTGAAGGTAATTTTCCAGCTAGAGCATCTTTAGATACTAAAACTAATTTAGCAAAAGCTTCTTTATTATCAATAGCCATTTCACTTAACATTTTACGGTTAATTTCTATACCTGCAATAGATAAACCATTCATAAATTTTGAATAGCTAATTTCGTTTTCACGGCATGCAGCATTGATTCTTGTAATCCATAATTTACGGAAGTTACGTTTATTTTGTTTACGGTCTCTAAATGCATAAGCACCACTATGAAATAGTTGTTCTTGAGCTGTTTTATATAATCTATGTTTACTTCCAAAATATCCTTTTGCTTCTTTTAATACTTTTCTTCTTCTTGTTTTGGATACACTTCCACCTTTAACTCTTGTCATTTTTTAAACCTCCTTAAATTACAGATTTTAATCTGCTAGCCTCTCCACTAGCTAAAACGCCTTTATTTCTTCTTTGACGTACTTGTTTAGCTGAATCTTTATTTGTTTTATGATTACCATTAGACTTCTTATAAGTTAATGTACCATTTTTCTTCTTTGTTAAAACTTTACTACTAGCTTTATGAGTTTTTTGTTTTGACTTTGCCATATTTTCCTCCTATTATTTTTTTGGTGCGAGCATCATAAACATTTGTCTACCATCTAGTTTTGGTTCTGCCTCAATTATTGAAACATCACTTAAACTTTGGGCAAATCTTAGTAATACATCTTTACCTAGTTCTGGTCTAGCCATTTGACGACCTTTAAAACGAATAAAAGCTTTAATACGATGTCCTTTTACTAGATAATCTTTAGCATTTCTAACTCGAGTTTCAAAATCATGAACATCAATTGTTGTAGACAAACGATATTCTTTTAATTCTT
>CANUCD010000027.1 GCA_947856335.1 uncultured Bacilli bacterium
AACAGAATTCCAAATAAGAGAGCCAAAAGTTGTATAAATTAAAAACTTAGCCATTGGCATTTCACTCATACCAGCAGGAATACTAATTAAACTTCTAACAATAGGAATAAAGCGACAAAAGAAAACGGTCTTATTTCCTTTCGTATCAAACCAGTGATCAGCGCTTTCAATATCACTTGCTTTTAATCTCAACACTTTTCCAATCTTACCAGACACAATTTTCTTTAATCTCTCTTTATTTAAAATCTTTCCAACATAATATAATATAATTGCTCCTAATAAAGACCCAAGAGTAGCCGCTATAATAACTCCTACTACATTTAATTTTGATATTCCTGTCATAAACCCACCAAAAAGCAAAATAACTTCTGATGGAATTGGAGGAAAAACATTTTCTAAAGCTATAAGGAAAAAAACACCAAAATAACCAAATTGTTCCATTAAGGATATAATCATCTCTTGCATAACATTACCTCTTCTCAAGTATATCATAAATTTTTATGAACGCAAACAAAAAGATGTTGCAATAGTGTTAAGTACAAGACTTACAACGTCAACATCAATTATTTAGGATTATCCATTGGTTAATCTTGTATCCTAATGCTTTTTAGTTTAACCGTAATCAAACTCTAAGTTTAAAAGGATATTGGGCGCACACCACGCGCGCTAGACACGTTGTTGTTGCCAAGGGAGCCATCCGAATTCACACGGAACACGAAAGCATTAGTGCCGTTAAAGTTATACAAAGACAATAAAGCCCTATAAACTAGATTAACCACTATCATTATAACATTATTCATCAAAAATGATAAGTTAGAATTTACGAAAAACTATAATCCATGATATAATGATAACTAGGAAGTGATATTATGCGTTACAATGTTTATAAAGATGCTGATAAAATTATTCATAAAAGCCCTTATTTAGTCGCTAATCCTGAATCTATAAAAAATAAATGGAACTTACTTTTTAAAAACAATAACCCCATTCATTTAGAACTAGGAACTGGACGTGGCGAATTTATTATCAATATGGCCAAAAATTATCCTAATATTAACTTTATAGGTCTTGAGTTATATGACTCTCAATTAGTAAAAGCTGTTGATAAACTACGAAGTCAAAACATTCCCAATTTACGTCTTATATGTGCAGATGCTAAAAATATTTCTTTATTCTTTGGCAAAGAAATAGATACAATATATCTAACATTTTCTGAACCATGGCCAAAAAAGCAAGATGAAAAGAAAAGATTTACACACGAATCTTATTTAAGACTTTATGACAAAATATTTAAAAAACATAAACATATTATACTAAAAACTGATAATAAAATATTATTTCAATATTCCTTAGAAAGTTTATCTAAATACTGGTATACTTTTCATATAGTTAGTCTTGATTTACATCATGATGAAAGAAAAATACCTAATATTATGACAGACTTTGAAAAAAACTATGATAAAACCGAAAAACGTCCTATATATTACTTAGATGCTAGATTTGATGATTAGTCTAGCTTTTTTTATACATAAAAAAAGCATTTATGCTTCATAAACGCTTACTTTCTTTTTATCTCTACCAAGTCTTTCAAAACGAACAACACCTGCTACTTTAGCAAATAAAGTGTGATCTTTACCCATTCCTACATTTACTCCTGGATATATCTTTGTTCCTCTTTGACGATAAAGAATAGAACCAGCTGTTACAGTCTCACCATCACTAGCCTTAGCTCCTAATCTACGTCCTCTTGAATCTCTACCATTACGTGTAGAACCTTGAGCTTTAACGTGAGCAAATAATTGGATATTAAGCTTCATAAAATCCATGGTCTAATCCTCCTTTATTATTTTAATATTTTTTTTATAAGTTTCTGCTAACTCTTCTAGCATTTCTACCATATTTTCTAATATTAGTAAAACATTTTTATTATCACTAATAACATCTATCGTAAGAGTACTTAATTCTTTTTTTTCATATTCTTCTCTATGAATTAAAGAACCAGCTTCTATTTTTAAAGATGCGTTAATACTGGTTGTAACAATACTAGATACTGCTGCACAAACAATATCTTTACCACTATCTTCAAAATTAGCATGACCTGTTATAGTGATTTTGCCTTTAGCTATATATACTTTTATCATTTTACTTATTGATTTTCTTAACAACAAGCTTTGTGTATGGTTGTCTATGACCTTGAGTTTTACGATATTTCTTCTTAGGTCTATATTTGAAAACTTTGATTTTCTTTTGTTTACCATGTTTCTCAACTAGGCAAACAACGCTTGCACCCTCTACATATGGATTACCAATATAATCATCAACTGCTAAAACACTTGTAAAAGTAACTTCACTTCCAGCTTCATTTGGTAATTTCTCAACATAAATCACATCATTTTCTGCAACATAATATTGTTTTCCACCTGTAGTAAATACTGCTTTCATATTCATTCCTCCTTACTATTTAAGACGCACCTTTATGGTAAGTTAAACTTTTATAACCATTTCAGAGTGGTTTTTTACGAATATAAAGCTACTCGCATGAATAATTTTAACAAATGTTTAAGCTTTTGTCAAACATTTTTAATCCCTAAAGACGCCGAAAACTTCTTCTCAAGCGCTTTTTTCTCACTAATATACGTATTATCTTTCTTAAAATAATGATATGTATCTTTCTTTAAGAGTGCTAAATCCAATTTTTTTTCATTTTTAATTTTATAATAATGAAAATCATGCAAATATCTTTCTAATAAAAAGCGATAATATTGATATTTAAAGTTTTTAAATTCAAAAATAATTTTATATATAAGAAAACTAATAATTAAATAGTTATTCAAAGATAAGATATGATTATAAGTAATAAACAAAAAAACAAAAATAATACTTATCTTAAAACTTAACTTAAATGCTCTTTTAAAAGGGAAAAACACTTCCCATATAGAACGCAGCAAACAATATCCATCCAAAGGAATAATAGGAATTAAATTAAATAATAAAATTGTCGTATTATAAGTGAGAAACAATTGATAAGTACTTGTTCTAATAAAATATTGCTCATAAAAAAAAGTAACAATTAAATATAAAAGCACTTGAAAAATAATCCCAAAACTAGCAATTAAAATATCATGAATAATAGGTGTATTTATTTTTTTATCAATTTTCGTTACTCCACCCGAAGGATAAATATCAACTCTTATAATAGAATATCCAAGACGTTTAATAATAAAAATATGCCCAAGTTCATGAACAATAATAATAAAATATATTATTAAAATGTTTTTTATAAGACCCGTAAATAAAAAAGATAATATTAAAAAATATGTTGCAGGATGAATATTAAATAGATGCCATATATTCTTCATAAGTTAAAAATTTTCCATCTTTACTAATCGTAATATAAATATATTCTGAATTGCTTGTCCCCAAAATACTTCCTTTTTCAATATAATCATAAACTTTAATATCATTATCAGTAATATTTGAATACCAAATATCTACCCCATCATTACCTTGAATAATAATAGTATTTCCTAAATCGTCTTTATCTCCAATAAACACAATAATTCCACTAGTTATAACATTTACTACTTCTCTTCCTCCAACCGTTAATTTAGCCCCATTTTTAAAAGGTTCTATATTTGTATAAGTAATATCTTGAAACACCATCGTTGTATCACTTTCTTTTTTAGTAATATCAACTTTACCAAATATTTTTTCATAAAACTGGTTAATTTTCATAAATTCAAGTGAATTTTCTAATACTACTTCTTGATATAATTTTTTAAAATCATCACTAATATTAGTAAAAATAATACTTCCCAAAACAAAAATAAGTGTTACTAAACTACGAGATAAAAGACTTTTTATATATTTTAAGTTCTTAGATAAATTATTATTTTTATTATTAGAATTATCTACATATTTTTCCCTTTTTTCTTTATTTTTACGAATAATAGCATTTATTTCATCACTCATATTATCACCTAACTCATTTTATGTAAAACAAAGTAATTTTATAACAAAGAGCATAAAAAATAAAATTTATTAAAAAATTAGATAATATAAAAGTAAAAAGATAAAAAAAAGAAAATCCCTTAAATAACCCAATAAATAAAATATAAAAAACATAAATAAACAACATAAGTAATAAATAATTCTTAAAATAATAAGAAGTTATTTTAAAATGTTTTATCAAAATATAAAACAAAAAATAAATAATTGTATTTAAAAAATAAGTATTAGTTAAAAATAAATCAATAAAAATAGGAATAAATAAAAAAGGAAATAATGATTTATCTTTATATCTTAAAATATTTATTAAAGAAAAAAACGTTGGAAATACGCTTACATTTGCTAATAATACATCTAAAATTAAAAAAATCATGATTCCACCTCTCTTAAGATACCAACATAAGGTATTTTTTGATAATTAGATGCTGGAGTAATTAGAAGTTTTAATTCTAAACCAAGATTATCTTTTAAAATACTTTTAACCGTGCCAATTAAAACATTAGATGGTGTTTTTGTAAGTCCCGATGTATATACTTTATCTCCTACTTTGATATCATCATTTAACTTTAAATTCGTTACAAATAAAGCATGATTACTAGACTCTAATATGCCATAATTATCATTTATCTTAACTGATAATTTTATATCTTCACTAGTTAATAGTAAAACTCTACTTGTTTTTTTATAAGTCTTACTTACCGTACCAATAACTCCTTTATCATCTACAACCAAATTACCAACTTTTATACCATCAGAGTATCCTCCACTAACTGTTATCTCATCAAAAAAAGCATAAATATCTCTTAATAAGACTTTACTATATAAATAATCATAATCATATAAAGGAATATCTAATAATGTAGATAACTCTTCATACTCTTCTTCATAATACTTTATTTTAGTACTTTCTAAAAACTCATCTATTTTTACATCCCGAAAATAACCAAGTATAGTATCTTTACTTAAAAAAAGAAGATAAATAATTATTAAACCTACCCAAAACCATTTTTTATGCATGATAACACCCATTATTATTATTATGAATTTTCAAGCATATATTCAGAAAAAAGATTTAAAATAGATGTATTAACATTTTCATAATAATGTTCATCTCCAGTTTTTATTAAAACTTCTAAACTCTTTATTTCTTCCAAAAACTTTCCCGAAACATCTATTTTCTCTGTATCAAAATAAAGTCCTAAATCTCTATAATAACTACTTATCAACTTACAAACTACTTCATCAACATAAATACCAATAATAACTTGATAAGTACCATTATTTTGATAGACAATACTATGAGGATAGTTTTTACTTTTTTCTAAAGCTATTTGTTCATCATTATAAGTACCTAAACAAAACATTGTCGCTGAAGTTTGAAACGCAAAAGCTACATCATCTTTGTACTTAAAAGATATTAAAAACGCCACAACCATCCCTATAACTAAAGCAATTAAAAATATTTTAACATTTTCTTTCATATCAATCACAACACTATTAAACCACATTAGTAGCTAAAAAAATGTCGAATTAACCAAAAAAGATAAAAGTTATAATAAAAGCTGCAAGTATTCCCATTAAATCTGCAAACAAACCAACTGGTAAAGCATACTTTGTCTTCACAACTTTAATACTTCCAAAATATAAAGCCAAAACATAAATAGTAGTATCCGTACATCCCTGTAAAGTAGATGCCAGTCTCCCAATAAAACTATCTGGACCAAAATTAACAAAAATATCATTCATAATAGCTAAAGAAGCCGTCCCTGATATTGGTCTTAATAAAGCCATTGGTAAAATATCAATAGATACATGAATAAAATCAAAAAACGGTTTTAAAAATCCTAATATCCCCTCAATAAATTGACTATCCAAAAAAATATTAACAGCAAATACCATTGCAATAACAGTTGGAGCAATATGAAACACCATAATAAGTCCTTCTTTAGCCCCTTCTAAAAAAGCATCATAAACATTTATTTTTTTTCTAACTCCATTTATGATAATAAGTAAAACAAAAAGAGGAATTATTATCTTACTAATTAAATTCATTTTCTATTCCTCCTCCTAATAATATAATCTAATACTAAACCAGAAATACTTGAGACTGAAGTTGCTAAAATACTTGTTATAATAATTTCTGTTGGATTAGCACTTCCATGCATAAGACGCAGGGCTATAACAGTTGTTGGAATTAACGTAACTCCCCCTGTATTTAAAACTAGGAAAGTAATCATTGCCTCAGTTGCCTCTTTTTTCTTTGGATTATCTTTTTGCAGTTCATCCATTGCCTTTAATCCAAATGGAGTTGCAGCACTTCCCAAGCCTAACATATTAGCGCCTATATTAGAGGCAATATAACCTAAAGCTTTATGATTTTTAGGTAAACTTGGAAACAGTTTACTAAGAAGAGGGTTTAATATTTTAGCAAAAGTTGCTAAAAGTCCAGATGCTTCTGCTATTTTCATAATTCCTGTCCATAAAATAATTAAAGGCATCATCTCTAAAAGTAAATTCACTCCACTAGAAGCATGAGATAAAATTCCACTATTGATTCCCTCAATATTCCCTGTAAAAAAAGAATATAAAATAGCAATTAAAATCAAACCTATCCAAATAACATTTACCATGATGAGAACCACCTCAATAATTTAGACCAAAAGCTTTCCTTTTCTTCTTTTACTACCTCTTTTTTCTTAGCGTAAATATTTTCTCTATGTAAAATAGTATCTTTAAGCATCACTTTTACCTCACCTATTTTCATATCATCATATACTTTTGGATAACGATATAAAGTAATATGCAGTTTTAAATCTTTTTCTTCTTCTTTTTTTACCAAAGCATAATAATTATTTTTAACATAAAAACAAATATCATCATAATAATCTTCATCAATTTTAAAATTTTCCTTATTTATAGCAAGTACACCATTATATTGATTAAAATAAGTTTCATATAAGCTTTTATGGTCATTAAAATCATTTCCATCATCAAGTGTAACTATAACTAAATTTTTATTATCTTTACTAGCTGTTGTAACAAGAGTTCGTCTAGCTTTATCTGTATATCCCGTTTTACCTCCAGTTGTATAAGAATACATCGAAAAAAGTTTGTTCTTCCCCTCCCAATTATATGTCTTTAAATTACTCTTTGCTGTATAACTCTTAGTTCCAAAAATAGTTCTAAAAGTTTCATTTTGCATAGCTACTTTTGTTAAAAGTGCCATATCATAACAAGTAGAAGTATTACCTACTCCATTACTATCTAAACCATGGGGATTAACAAAATGAGTATTATTCATCCCAATAGTCGTTGCATATTCATTCATAAGATAGACAAAAGCTTCTTCACTACCTGCAACTGTCTTAGCAATTTGTGTTGCTGCATCATTACCACTTCTAAGCATTAACCCATATAATAAGTCTAAAAGTTTTATTTCCTCCCCTACTTCTAAATAAACACTAGACCCATAACTTTTTAAAACATCTTCATCTACTACTACGGTTTTTTCTAAATCACTATACATAATAGTTATAAGACAAGTCATAATTTTTGTAATACTTGCAATAAGTTGAGCATCATCTTTATTTAAATCATATAATACTCTTCCACTATTTAAGTCCATAACTATTGCTTTACTAGCACTAATAGCTGATGTATTTAGAGGAATTAAAACAAAAAGAAGAAAGAATGCTACAAACTTTTTCACAAGTATCACCTATCAAAATATATGAACCAAAAAATATATTTAGACACTAAAAAACAACTTTTAAGTTTCTTTAGTTCTTTTTAAACTTAAAGGTTGTTCTTCATAAATAGTTGGCAATTTATCTAAAATATCATCATCAAGAGTCTCTAATTCTCTTAAAAGGACTGATGCAATACGAGTTATCTCATCTTTTTTTATTTTTTCTTCTTGTCTTATCTCTTCTTTTTTCTTTTTCAAACAATCTATTTCCTGACACTTTTTAGATATTTCTTTTTGCATAAACCGTATTTGTTCCCATATATCATCTATCTCTTTTTTATGTTTTAAACGTTTATTGCCAAAATATAATCTAGTAATTTTATAAGTTAAAAATGAAAGAAAACCTTGCCCTGCATTAAATATTAAAAACATAATAATAGCTTTTAATGAAATAGTTCCCATATTAAAACAAGTAATCATAATAATTAAAGAAATAGCTAATAAAAATAAACTAATAGATGCAATCATAGATAAAGTAAAACCCTCATTATCAATTAAATGATACTGATTATAATGATTATATAATTTTCCCATCAAAGATTGGTCTTCTTCTTTCTCTTCTTTCTTACTCTTTATTATTTCATCTATCTTAATTTCTTCTTCTTTTAACTGTTCTAAATAAAACTTTTCCTTTTTTAAAAGTTCTAAATATTTTTTCATTTAAAACCACCTGATTAAATATTTTAACACAAAACTAATCTTCAAACAAGTTATCCATTAGCTTAGATATTTTATCTTTTCTTTCTTCTGTTTTTTCTTTTAAAACAACTATAGATACAACATCTCCCTCTTTAGCATCTAAAACTAAAATTCTAGGTACTTCCACAAGATTATCTTTATCAATCTCTAAAATAGCGTACTCTCCCTCAAATCTATCTACAATAACTTCCATTATTTTTCCACCTCTACTTCAATATTTTGTCCATCACTTGTAACTACAATATTTCCACTAATATCTGTTCGATAAATCTTATCTGTATATTCTTCCAATAACTTAATTGTACTACTATTAGGATGGTCATAACGATTATTTTTACCAACACTAATAATAGCATAACTAGGTTTTACTAAATCTAGAAATTCCTTACTTGTGCTTGTGTTACTTCCATGATGTCCTACTTTTAAAACATCGGCACTAATATCATCTGTTATCTCTTTTAAACTAGTTATTTCTGCATCTCCAGTATAAAGGAATGAGACTTCTCCATATGTTATTTTTAAAACAATCGAATAATTATTTAAATTAGAATAACTATCTTGACAAGGTGCTACTATATCAATTTTTAAATCATCTTCATTAACAATTTCAACACCCTTTTTACCAGTTTTAACTTTATAACCATGCTTATCAATCGTATTTAATAAATTTTCATAAGTTTTACTTGTACTAAGAGCTTTCGGCATATAAATTGAATCAACATCAAATGTATCCAAAACATCTGCTAAACCTCCTATATGATCTGTATGAGGATGTGTAGCTATTACATAATCAATATAATCATACCCTAATTCTTCAATATATGAAATAACCACATCACTCTCATAAGATTCTCCAGCATCAATAATCATTGTCTTTTTATTGGGTAATTCAATAAAACTTGCATCTCCTTGTCCAACATCAATAAAATGGGCAACTAATTTATTATCTGTCGGTGTAAAGCTATTATTCTCTAATCCACTAGATGATGGAAAATCAAGAGTCGTACATCCACTTAATGTAAAAAGTAATAATAATATCCCAACTATTTTCTTCATTTTAATACACTTCCTACTATCATTATAAAGAAAAGTATAAAAAAGAACAATAACAAGCCTTTATTCTTGACAATTTCTTTTACTCTTTTTTCTTGATAGAGAAAGATTATCATAAGATAAACAATTTATTTGCTCCTTACATACTAAAATCCACTTTAATTTTTCTTCTTTTGATAAATTAGCAAGTCTTAATTCATTTATTTTACTATATATTACTTCTTTTTCTTCTTTTTTTAACTCTTTAAATTGTGAAAGTGAAAAAAGACCCACCAATTCATCAAATATTTCTTTATCCCTCCACTTATTAGCAATCATAAAAGAAGTTTTACTAACATGATAAAGCATAGCTCCCAATGTATAATATATAAAATAATTCATAACAACCCCTAATACATTATATACATAAAAAAAGTAAATACGCAATTTACTTTTAACTAATCTTCTTCATAATTATAAATACCATGAATTTTCTCTAATACTTCATCACTTGGCTGCTCTACTATCCATTTACCATCTTTTTTATTTACTTTAAAAACAATATTATAAGAAATTGTTTCATTGGTATTTTTCATTTGTTCTAATTTATAATCCATATATAAATCATTATCATATTTACCATCCCCTAAAAATTCATCTGGATGTTCATTTAAATAATCTGCTGAGGCTTTATTTGCTTGATAATAATCATAAACTGTTATCTTTACTGTTACTAAAGCCGTATCTCCATCATATTTTTCATCTTCAATTGTATAAATCATATCACGATATTGTCTTTTTAATATTTCTTTATAAGTAGATTTTCCTTTATCCGTTAAATCTTCATTTTCTATTATATCATCAATATCTGCTAAAACATTATCACTTAATCCCTTATAATCATTAAGATATTTTTCAACTGCATCAGCAGCTTTATCATTAGCACAAGAACACCCTCCTACCAATAAAAGTAAACTAATAATTCCTAGTATTTTTTTCATTCTCACCATTCCTTACCTTTATTATGTTACTAAAAATCTTTATTTATACAAATTTTTATAGTATAATAATAATAGGTGATATAAAAATGGATACATGGTTACAATATTTAATTATTGCAGGAATACTTATTATTATTTTGCTAATTGTCATTAAATTAACAAGAAGAGATTTTCGCATTGAAGCAAACAAACTAATTACATACTTAGGTGGAAAAGATAATATTGTAAGTGCTGAGGCAAATATGAGTAGATTTAAAGTAATTTTAAAAGATATTAGTATTGTCAATAAAGATGCCATAGAAAAACTTGGAGCTAAAGGGATTGTTGAAATTGATAATCAACTAAAAATTATCTTTGGTCCTAATGCTAAAGAACTTAAAAGATATATTGATGATATAGTATAGCTAAACTAAAAGGTTTAGTTTTTTAATAAAAAAATATAAATAAAAGCTTAAATAACCAGAAATGTAACTAATTTATTAAATAATTTATAAAAAGTGTGTTTAAAAAACAAAAAAGCCCATAAATATAGGCTTAAATATCTAATTGGCTGCCCTAGTAGGATTCGAACCTACGAAATTACGGGGTCAGAGCCCGCTGCCTTACC